>PLLX01000176.1 GCA_003141415.1 Bacteroidales bacterium | reverse complement strand
CATATACATCAGGAAACCAAGTAAGTAGGCGAGGGCCATAGCGATCCCTGTGCTTGTACCTTTTTCTATACCAAATTCATCCAGCTTTTTTGTTTGTACAGTTACGTTTGTTTCAACGTTTTTCATAATGTCATCAAGGTTTTCAATCTTGTATGCCAATAGCTTCTGTCGTTCAATTTCCTTTTTAAGGGAATTTTCAATATATGAAAGGAGACCGATTGGTGGTTGTTTTTTTGCGATTAGATAAACAGCATTCGGCGTATTTACCAGTTCCGGAGAAATATACAGAATGCCATAATACCCATCCTTTTCAAAGGTTTTTTTAAGGTCCTCAACTTTAGTGTTTTCAAGGTAAACAAATTCAGCATCTTTAGTATTCTTAACAACTCCTTTAAAAAGATCGGAGTTGTCTTCAATTACTGCAATCTTTTTAAATTCACCACTCTGGTTCATCATAAGGAGAGTGGGTACAATAATTATAGATGCCATGAGAACAGGTGCAAGAATAGTCATTATAATGAATGATTTTTTTCTAACTCTTGTTACATATTCTCTTTTAATAATTACGGATATCTTGTTCATAATAGGAAGGTTTCGATGTTAATTTCAGGTTTTAATTACGGGCTTCGACTACCCTTATAAAGATCTCATTCATTGATGGGAGGGCAGGGTTAAAAGATATGATATTGCCCGATTTCATGACAGTTTGCAGGATATCATTTGTATTGATATCGCTGGTGGTCTTTAATTTGAACACACTTTTATTATTGTCAATCTGCTGTTTCAGAATATTATAATGACCATTACTCTCAATTTTGACCTCACCGGCAAATACAAGATCATATTCGTTTGCAGCCCACTTACTGCGTATTTCATGTACACTACCTTCCAGGATCGTTTTTGCTTTATCAATAAGCGTGATATTGTCACAAAGCTCTTCAACAGATTCCATGTTGTGAGTCGAAAAAATTATAGTAGCTCCTCTTTCACGCAGGAACAGGATTTCATTTTTTACAATTTTTGTATTCAGGGGATCAAATCCTGTAAATGGCTCATCAAAGATCAATAGTTTTGGTTCGTGGAGTACTGTTATCACAAACTGGACCTTTTGTTGCATCCCCTTTGACAGTTCTTCAACTTTTTTGCCCCACCAGTCTATAATCTCAAGTTTTTTAAACCAGTACCTGAGTCTTTTCATTGCTTCTGATTTCGAGAGCCCTTTTAGCTGAGCAAAATACAAAGCCTGTTCACCCACTTTCATTTTCTTATATAAGCCTCGTTCTTCAGGGAGATAGCCTATTAGCTGAACATCAGAAGGCATTAGCTTTTTACCGTTTAGGAACAACTCCCCGGTATCTGGTCCGGTTATTTGATTGATGATCCTGATGAGTGTGGTCTTTCCGGCACCATTGGGACCCAGGAGTCCGTAAATGCATTGTTCCGGAACTGAAATGCTTACATTATCGAGTGCCAGCTGGTTGACGTATTGTTTTGTGACATTCTTTGCTTCAAAAAGTGCCATAAGGGATTAATTTTAAAATATTTCAAAAGACATGTAAATATAAAAAAAACTCTGTGATACTCAGTTCTTCTCAGCAGAATGGATGTGTTCATCACCTTTTTAACTGACAATGCAGCTACACTTCTTGTTTTCTTAAATCTTTTCCAACCCTTCCCTTTAACAATAAGGGAAGGATGAAAATACTAGTATATAATTTGTTACGCCCCTTCGTTTGATCTACGGGTTATTACTCGAAGTACCCTTTCATCCTTTCGAAAAAACCTTTATCGTTTTTATCAGGATCGGGAGTGAATGAGTCAGAATCCTTAAACTTTTCAAAGATCTTCAACTCATCTTTATTAATATTTTTTGGTATCCATACATTCACATTAACAAGCAGATCACCACGGCCATATCCATTGACTTCAGGTAATCCTTTTCCGCGGAGGCGAAGGATTTTTCCTGGTTGGGTTCCGGGTTCAATTTTTATTTTTACATTATTATCGACAGTCGGCACTTCAACATGTGTACCGAGTACGGCATCAGGGATACTAATGAATAGATTATAAATCAGATCGTTACCTTCTCTTATCAGTTCAGGGTGTTCTTCTTCTTCGATTACTACCAGAAGGTCACCATTTACACCGCCTCTTCTGGGAGAGTTGCCTTTGCCGCCTACAGTCATCTGCATTCCTTTCCCAACGCCGGCAGGAATATTGATCTTGATTATCTCTTCTTTCTGTACAACGCCTTCTCCATAACAAGTAATACATTTTTTAGTAATAGTTTTACCCTCACCACCGCATGATGGGCAGACTGAAGTACTCTGCATCTGACCAAGCATAGTATTTGTCAGTCGGGTGACGTGCCCCGAGCCGTGGCAGGTTGAACAGGTTGAAATACTTGAAGGGCTGGCTGCACCCGTACCTCCACAGGTGTCACAAATATCGTATTTATTGACTTTGATTTTCTTCTCTGCCCCGGCTGCAATTTCCTGAAGTGTGAGCTTAACTTTGACCCTGAGATTACTTCCCTTGTTCACACTGCGTCCACGTCTGCCACTACCAAATCCCCCAAACCCACCGAAAGCATCACCGAAAATATCACCGAATGATGAGAAGATATCATCCATTGTCATGCCCTGACCTGAGAATCCACCACCATTGTTTCCCATTCCGGCATGGCCATAACGGTCGTAACGGTTTTTTTTCTCTTCATCACTTAAAACTTCATAAGCTTCAGCTGCCTCTTTGAAGTTTTCTTCGGATTTCTTATCTCCCGGATTCTTGTCTGGATGAAACTTCAACGCCTGTTTCCTGTATGCTTTTTTTATCTCCTCCTTAGTGGCCCCTTTCGATACTCCAAGCACTTCATAATAATCTTTTTTTCCCATCCTGTTAGATTTTTATTTTATTCATCCACTCTTCCTTTTCCAGATTAATATTTAGATTTTATTCACCCACAACCACTTTCGCAAACCTTAAAATTTTATCCTGTAAATAATAACCCTTAAGTAATACATCAACCACTTTCCCTTTTTTGTCCGCTTCCTCTACAGGAACTTTTGCAACAGCTTCATGCAAATCAACATTGAAAGTGTTGTTAAGTGCTTCAATTTCTTTTACCCCGTTCTGTTTTAGAAAATCGCTGAACTTACCATATATAATATCAATTCCATCTTTCAATGCAATACAATCTGTCGATGTATCCATATGTTTGAGAGCTCTTTCAAAATCGTCCATGAGCGGGATGATGCTGAGAAGCAGATTTTCACCTGCATACTTTGACAATTCCATCTTCTCACGCAGAGTTCTTTTCCTGTAGTTGTCAAATTCAGCTGAAAGACGAATATACTTATCCTCCATCTCTGCCAGTTTTTCCTCAGCAACAGTTAAACTGGGGACCAGATTGTCAGAATCTGTGCCTTCACCCTCTAAACCAGCAGATGCATATTCTGTTGACCCGTCTGAACCGGCATCCTCTGATCCTTCCTTCATATTTTTATCGGGATAAGCAGTATTTTCTTTATTTTCAATTGATTTGTTAGTAATATTATGACTTTCCTCCACCTTGTCATTTAGCTTTTTTTTCATCATCATTCACTATATTTCAGTATAATACTATTATTTAACAAATTGCCTGCCAACCCATTTAAATTGACAAATTGGCAGGGAACAGAAATTGTCTTAATGCTGTCATCTAACCTTACCAAAGGTTACTAAAAAAAGCATGACAGGCTGAAAGCCGTTAAGACTTATAAAACAGCCTGAAAGGCGTAAAGACTTAAAGACATCCATTGCACAATTGATTAGAGATTTTATTCAGACCCTCTGGATATCTGCCCCCAGAGCGTTCAACCGTTTATCAATATTCTGATAGCCACGATCGATTTGTTCGATATTATGGATAACACTTTTTCCGTCAGCAGAAAGAGCTGCAATCAACAGGGCTACACCAGCTCTGATATCAGGCGACGACATCACTGTACCTTTTAATCTGATCATTTTATCCTGTCCAATTACAGTGGCTCTGTGCGGATCACAGAGAATGATCTGTGCCCCCATATCAATCAGTTTATCCACAAAGAAGAGACGGCTTTCGAACATTTTCTGATGGATAAGAACGGCACCCTTTGCCTGCGTTGCAGT
Organism: Bacteroidales bacterium; assembly: GCA_003141415.1. GTDB lineage: Bacteria > Bacteroidota > Bacteroidia > Bacteroidales > VadinHA17 > LD21. The sequence goes on along the minus strand of PLLX01000176.1, from coordinate 26,526 downwards.
GACAAGGAATACACTTAGCAAGTCAGGAGTAAGACCCGGCCAGATGGCATCAGATATTGTCATTATGGACCCATCTATAAAAGTTTCTATTTCATAATGTTTCTGAGCAGGAATAAAAATATCATCATCTCTTCTCTCGAGGTTGATCCCAAGTCGTCTGAAAGAGTCGGGTATAATACCAAGGTTCTCGAAGGAAGTGTTTTTAATAGTTATCTCCGATTCTGTTATAGCAGCCATGCCGATAAATGATCCGATTTCAATCATATCAGGCAGGATAGTATGGGTACACCCACTCAGTCCTGTAACACCATCAATATAAAGGAGATTTGAACCAATACCTTCGATTTTTGCACCCATGGAAACCAGCATCCTGCAGAGTTGCTGAATGTAAGGTTCACATGCAGCATTGTATATTGTTGTGCGGCCTTTCGCAAGAACCGCAGCCATTATAATATTTGCAGTACCCGTAACAGAGGCCTCATCGAGGTGCATATATGTACCTGTTAATGAGGGTGCTTCAACTTTAAAAAACGGATCGGTGGAATCAAATTCAAACTTTGCTCCAAGCTTCTGGAAACCAGTAAAATGGGTATCGACTCTACGCCGTCCAATCTTATCACCTCCAGGTTTAGGAATAAAAGCTTTGCCAAACCTGGCAAGAAGAGGTCCGACTATCATTATTGAGCCTCTTAAACTTGAGCTTTGGGCCCTGAATTCACTAGTCTGGAGATAATCGAGATTAACATTTACAGCTTCAAAGCTTGCGATTGAATCCGATTCTCTAATTACCTTAACGCCCATACATCTGATCAGTTCAATCAGCATGTTTACATCACTTATATCGGGAATATTCCTGATTGTAACCTTTTCTGGAGTAAGGAGAATCGCACAGATAACCTGCAGAGCTTCATTTTTAGCTCCCTGAGGTGTTATTTCTCCCTTAAGCGGTTTACCTCCATGAACAATAAAAGTACCCATTAATGTCGGCTGTGTCCTTTTTTCTTTATGAAATTTTTATTCTGCGGTTTACCGTGAGATTTTCCAACAGGCTTTCTTTTAACCGGCGGAATCAGTTCTCTGACTTCAAGAATTCTTACACCCTCAGTCATTAACAATTTTCCTTTAGATAATAATTTCATGTCTTTAATTATCACCTCGTCAGCTACCTGTCCTCTGTTCCAGGTGATATATGATTTTTTCATCTGATTGACAATCAGCGTAGTAAGATATTCCTTTTCATTACCTTCTTCGAGTTCACAAGCAGCATCAATCATGAGTTCTATAATGCGCCCATAGTGGAGGAATCTTATATCACCTTGCTTATACGGTACCTGCTTTGGTTTTTCAACGAACTTTGATGGTTCAGGAACAGGATATGGTGAATCAATATCCAGCTCAAAACTTGCAATCAGAGCCAGATGATCCCATAACTTATGTTTGAAATCGCCGACATCACGAAGCTGAGGATTTAGGTTGCCCATTATAGAAATTATGGTCTTGGCAGCACGGTTTCTCTCGGCTCTGTCCTCAATGGTCTTAATATGATCGACCATCTTCTGAACATTTCTTCCATATTCAGGTAATGCCATTCTTTTCCTCTGAGTATTATAATCGTAATTCATTATGCTCATTTTATTTTATGCAAAGCTAGTAATTTAAAGCAAATTAACGATAATAGACTGGATGGTAAAATAGAAAAGTAATCTTCATTTTAAAATTTTGAATCAACATTATCTTTTTCTTTACTTTACCTTAATTACCTTTGATTTCTAACCAAGATTTTAACGAAACCATGAAGGTAATATTATCAATATCTTTTTTTTTGTTGTCCTGCATTGGACTTACAGGGAATGATGGCTATAAGCGAAATCCCTTTGTAGATATAGTTCATTATGATTTTTCTATTTCAATCAGCGACACAAATAATATCATTTATGGGCATGCTGCAATAACAGTAAATTTTACAGGATCTGTCAACACCCTCGGGTTTGACTTGAAAAATGAAGGAATTAATGAGAAAGGAATGATGGTGCAAAGTATAACTTTTAATAAAGGATCACTCAGATGGGTTCATACAGGCAATAGAATTGTTATCACTTTGGATGAATCAATAAGAGCAGGATCCCAGGGCATTTTCAATATTGATTACTCAGGGGTACCTGCTGACGGACTGATAATTTCAAATAATAAATATGGAGAGCGTACTTTCTTTGCAGATAACTGGCCGGACAGGGCAAGAAACTGGCTCCCATGTGTTGATCATCCATATGACAAAGCAACAGTAGATTTTCTTATTACTTCTCCCGATCATTATGAAGTCGTAGGAAGCGGATATCTTGTTGAAGAGAGCAGCATGTCTAGACATACAAAACTTACTCACTGGAAGGAAGATGTGCCTATCGCTACCAAAGTTATGGCAATCGGTATTGCTCCTTTTGCAACCAGGTTAGAAGGCAATGTTAATGACATCCCTGTATGGAGCTGGGTTTTCTTTGAAAACAGAAAAGAAGGCTTTTATGACTATTCAGTTGCAGTAAAACCCCTTGCTTTTTATAGCCGGCTCATAGGACCTTATCCTTATGAAAAACTGGCAAATGTACAATCCAAAACTATCTTTGGGGGACTGGAGAATGCAGGTTGTATATTTTATTCCGAGAATTCTATTACCGGAGAAGGTAATGCAGAAAACCTTATGGCTCATGAAATTGCGCATCAATGGTTTGGGAATTCGGTCACTGAAAATGACTGGCAACATATCTGGCTGAGTGAGGGATTTGCAACTTATCTAACTGCGGTATACCAGGAGAAAACTTATGGAAAAGAAAAGCTGGATGAAACAATGAAATCGGCTCGTGACCGCGTTATCGGATTCTTTTTAGAATCGCCAAAACCGGTAGTTGATACAACAATTACTGACCTGATGACACTTTTAAATGCCAACTCGTATCAGAAAGGAGCATGGGTTCTCCATATGTTAAGACGGGAGCTTGGAGATAATCTTTTCTGGAAAGGGATGAGGTTATATTATGAAAATTACAGAAATAAAAATGCTCTTACAACTGATTTTCAGATGGTTATGGAAAAGGTCAGTAAAAAATCTCTCGGTAAATTTTTTAATCAGTGGCTTTTTGTTGCCGGTCAGCCGGATTTAAAGATCACTGCCAGTTCAGTAAAAGGAAAGGGATTCACAGATCTGATAATTGAACAGACCCAGGATTATCTGTTCAGTTTCGATATTGAAATGCAGATAAAGGATTCGAAAGGATTGCATACTATCAAAATACCTGTATCTGACAGAATTACCAGAAAGACTCTGAGGGCAGATAAGATTTTGGAGATTATACCCGATCCAAATATTAATCTATTGTTCAGAATTGTCCCGGTTCAGAGTAATCTAACTGGAAAACCTATAGTCGGGGAATCAGAATAGCCAGGCCTGGAAAGAAAATCATAGTCCCGGCTATAAGTTCCTGTAAAATTGTTCAAGAACTAAAATCAAATTATTAAGTTTTAATTAACCGGTTTAAAGAATTATTTCAATGTTTATGAAATACATAATGAGAATGAAAGTGTCTGTGTACCTCGTTATCATGTTTATGAACATGTTCATGGATAAGGTTTACACTTATTAGGAATTCTTCATCATTGAGTATTTCCGATGCTGTTCCCGTTTTTTGTATTGTATGTTCTTCAGTGAGCACTGCTACTCTTGGCTGAAGATGATCAATCAGATCAAGATGATGTGTTGTAAAAACTATAGTTTTACCAGCACGGTTGAGTTCAAGCAGAAGATCGATGAAAAATGTCTGTGTTTTAGGATCAAGACTTGAAAGTGGCTCATCAATAAGCAGAATATCTGGATTCATTGTAAGAACAGACGCTATTGCAACCTTCTTTTTTTCTCCGCCCGAGAGCATAAATACCGGTCGATCTTTAAGGTATTCGATTCCAAGAAATGATAATGTTTCATCTGCTCTTTCCTCAGCAGCATTAATCGGAAGGTTAAGTTGCATTGGTGCAAACAGAAGTTCATCAAAAACTGTCGGACAAAATAATTGTATTTCGGGATTCTGGAAAATATAACCCATGCTTTGCCGTAGTTCTTTTCCAAAACTTTTATTGCTTAATGAATTTTCAGTTACCTGATTTCCTTTAAAAAAGAGTTCACCTGAATCAGGAAATATGAGTGCATTGATTATATGCAATAAGGTTGATTTACCGCATCCGTTCAGCCCTATTATAGCAACCATCTCGCCTTTTTTTACTGAAAGGTTAATATTTTTCAAAGCAGGAATTTTCCCGTAGTATGAATAATTAATATTCTTTAATGAAATAATATCCTCTGCCATTTCTATAAATATATGATCCATACTCCGAAAGCGACAATAATAATGAGAGTAACAAAATCCATAGCTGTAAGTTTTTTTTGTGAATGAAGTAATACTTTGCCCTGATAACCTCTCGAAACCATTGCATAGTAGGTACTTTCATAAATTATCATAGACTTTTTGAAAATGAAAAAAATCCGTCCGCTAATCAATTCCCGTATCTTACTATTCTTAATATTACCTGAAAGCCGGGATCTTAAAGCAAAGTAAGTTTCTTCAATTGTCCGGGAGAGAATGAAGATGTACTTGTAAGCAAGTGAAATGATCATCAGGAAGGTATCCGGAACACCCAATATTTTGAAAGATTTAATGAAAGAGGGGAACGATGTAGTAAATATGATGAGCATTGCAAGTGAAACAGAATTAAGTATTCTGAGAAAAATCAATGATACAACCTTTAATCCGTTTTCAGTAAAACCGATGTTCTGAGGAATGGTGTAGATCCAGAAATGTAAAGGTTTATTAATAGTAATTATGTTAAAAATGATTTTACCAGGAGTAATAATATTGAGAGATGCAGGTAAGACAACTATGAATCCAAATATGAAGGCCAGGAAAAATATTTTTTTGTAAACCTTGAAAATATTTAATCTGGCCATAATGAATAATGCAAAAATAAATATTGTAATAATTATCTGTGCCTTATGATGGCTGACAAAACTAATAATGAGAACAAGATAAATCAATGAAATAAGTTTGATATGAGGACTGATCTTTTGAATGAAATTTTCTTTTGATGCATTTTCTGCCTGCACATAAATAGATTTTACAGCAGTTGCCGAATTCATTAAAGTCTTATCAAGAAAAGAAAGCCTTATAACTTTTGCGTTTGCCAACTCGTGTTGATCATTTCCCGGTTGAAGTAAATATGAAGGAATTTTATTCTCCATGCCTGACAATTAATTTGGAGATTAACAACATGACAACATATGTTATAGTTGCACCGAGTATCCCTGATACAATATAATAGCCTGATTTATGTATTATCGATCTATCTGTTTTTTTAACATTATAATCAGGTATGGGCGCTTTCCATAGATCAGAATATTTTGCCAGTCCCTTAGGCACATACCCTACCAGTTCCTTAACTGTCTGAGCCGACCATTCTCCCCATGCATCACCGGCATTAAAGAACGCCGGAAGCAGAATTCCTACCGGTGTGATCAGGCACAATAAAAGCAATATAACAAGAATTTTTTTTTGCAGTTTATTCATTTTTATCACTGTTTCTGAAAGCATATATCAATGTTGGTTCAGTTTTCAAAAAGAAGTTAACGACTATTGCAGTGATGATACCTTCAACAATTCCAAACAGGAATATATGTTCAATGGCCATTGCAGGAACTGCAATACTTAGATTATAGGGACAATACAAGGCCTTACCATCGGGAGCGGATGCTATTAAAGGTTGGATGCCAAATTCAACTGCTGTAAGAATAGCAGCCATAACCAGACTAATATACCCTGAAATAAAGGCAGCAAAAGACACTTTTGATATTCTTTTAGTATTTCTGCAGATAAGCCTAAAAATGTAATATGCTGTAAAAGGCATAAAAACGGCCATATTGAAACAGTTTGCTCCAATAGCGGTAATTCCACCATCGCCAAAAATAAACGCCTGAATAATCAGCGCCACAGACACTGCTAACATGGCCGCCCAGGGACCAAATATGATCGAAATAACAGCAGAGCCTACCGCATGTCCGGTTGTTCCGCCAGGGATAGGTAAATTAAACATCATAACAATAAATGCGAAAGCTGCAGCCATTCCAAGATATGGAATATTTCGTGCAGAAACTTCTTTTTTTACTTTCTTAATTGCAACAGCTGTTACCGTTACGAATACACCGAACAATGGAATATATGTTTGAGGGCTTAGATAACCATCGGGAATATGCATAATTTATCCTTTAAGAAAACTTTATTAAATCCTGTTATCAAAATACAAACACTATATTAATTATTTAACACCCAGAAGTTCCCGTTAAAAATATACTCCTTAATATTGATGTTTTGTTCATTAAGAAGTTTTCTTGAATCGCTGATAAATTTTTTCATCAGTAGGAAAGCATCGGGTTTGTCAAAAAAATAAGATTTGTTTTCAAACTCAGAGCACGGAAGGATAAAGAACTTTTTCCTGTATTTCTCAATAGGGGCATAAACCCATGTAAGGTAATATCCTGCATTTGAAACAGAGTATTTATCACCATTTCTGGTAAACTCGACTCTTACCATGGACCCTCCATCGGTTTTTGGTTTTCTCTGGTTCGATACAAAATTACCAAGTGAGTATACAATGACTCCATCATTTTCTGTACTGTCATTTCTGATCCTTACCATCTTCTGCAAAACATGAGGATGAGATCCTATTATCAGATTAACACCAATCGATTGAAAATATTCCGCAAGATCAGTCTGCCCTTTTGACGGAATTGTATCATATTCAGTTCCCCAGTGCAAAAAAAGAATGATAATATCTGCCTTCTTATCCTTAGCTTTCTTTACATCTCTGGTAATTAATTCCTTGTCAATCATATTGACGATTACAGGTTCGGGGACAATAATTCCATTGGTACTAAAAGTATAATTTAAAAGAGCGATGGATGTTCCATTTCTGTAAATCATCAATGGAATAAGACTATCGCGACAGGATGAATTCATAAAGGTACCAGTATGTGAAATTCCGATGCTGTCGAGTTTATTGATAGTGCTAATTATTCCCTTCTTTCCCCTGTCAGCCGCATGATTATTAGCTGTGACCAGGTAATCTATACCGGCATTTTTACAGGCAGCTGCAAGATCAGCCGGTGAACTGAACTGTGGGTATCCCGTATACGGAGGGCCGGCCAGTGTAACCTCAAAATTAGCAACTGCGATATCGGCATCAGCAACCACAGGCTTTATATATTGGAATACATCATCATAGTTATATAAATGTGTCTCCCTGTTCTCTGCTGACCATATTTGTTCATCATGACCCATTATGTCCCCTATAAAAAGAAGGGAAAATTTTTCTCCGGTAGATTGTTGACTCTGGCTTTTCGCTGGAAGAAAGAGAAAAATAACCAGTGATAGGAATAGTAAAGATCTTAGATTAAATGATTTTTGATTCATAGCTCCTTCGTTATCAAGTTGCAGATTATCAGGTTATAGCTCCTGAGTTCACTTTGGCCCGTTCAAAGATACATTAAATCACTAACGGGTTTAAATCCATGCCAAATATAACTTATCTTTCTTAGGTATATGAGACAATTACTGAGTTTGAATTGTTTGTTTATTCAGTTATTTGTAATCTTAAAAATTTATGATTGACAATCATTTTGTACTTTTAAGAATAAAAATGTTATAATCTTCCACATTTTTTTGCTTCATTAAACTGGTAGAAGGTGCTTAGAAAGATCATATGCAAAACAATAGCAAAAAGAGGTGGATAGTAAGAATCAGAAAGATTATTCTGTATGCCTGGCCTTTTATTCTTTCCCTGTTTGTTTTTCTTAGCATCAAGTTTTCTATCAGAAACCCACCTTTGATCGAACACTATTATTCGAAAGGAATCTATCCCGCAATTGCAAAGTTCCTCTCATTTTTTAGTAATATCGTTCCTTTTTCATTGTGGGATGTCTTTTGGGTATTGATTATACTATTGATAATAAGCGGATTAATTTTAGTTTTATTTAAAAAAATTAAACCTGGCTGGTATATTTTGAAAACCCTTCAACTCCTTGCATTATTTTATTCATTTTTCTATATAGTATGGGGCTATAATTATTTCAGACCAAAGATTGAAAAGCGGATAGGCTGGCAAATGCCGAAAACTGACAGTATGATTTTTCGACCGATTCTCGATTCAATAATCAAACAAACCAATTCCAACTACATTTCTATTGCATTATCAGATTACTCAAAAATTGATACCCTTGTTGAGGAGTCTTACCGAAAGAATAGCGCTGAATTAGGGATCAATTATCCAAACGGTAGACGACGACCGAAGACAATGTTATTCAGTTCCTTTTACGGGGAATTGGGATTAAACGGCTATTTCGGACCATTTTTCAACGAGATTCATATTAATTATTACCTGCTTCCTCTGGATTATCCTTTTGTGCTTGCCCATGAGAAAGCGCATCAGTTTGGAATTACGAGCGAGGCGGAGGCTAATTTTGTTGCATTTGTAATTTGTATAAAATCAGAGGACCAACGGCTGAAATATTCAGGATATCTGTCTTTGCTGCTCTATTTTCTAAAAGATGCATCTCATATGAAGGACTACAAGGAGTATTTTAACAAAATTGATATGAGGGTAATCAGTGATTTCCGATTTCGGCAGAAGTATTATCAGGGTCTGGAAAATAAAAGTCTTTCAAAAATGCAAAGCGCAGCGTACAATAGTTATTTAAAAGTTAATAATATAGAAAAAGGGGTTAAGAATTATAATCAGGTCGTTTCACTTGTAATAAGTTGGTACTATAACTCGAACCTGACAGAATTGATTACCAGGTTAACCAGATAATTCCCGGAGTTCTGATAAGAGTGGATTTTCACATCGGATTCAAGGTTGAACCAAAAATCAATCTCTATTTCAAGGAGGTACTTGAAGACATGACAGCATCGGGCGAAATAAAGCTAGAGAGTACTTTTGATTCGCTGAAAAAGCACTCCATGCCTGCCGACTTCAAGTATATCCTTATTGACAGGATAATGCCAAATGATTATAAACTTTCGGGCCTGGAAAATGTCACACTTGCACTTCATCGTTTGTCGAGGCTCTTGTGTATTTCTGATGTAAAAGCTTTGCAGCTCGATTCTGCAAATACTATTGAGGAACGGGTCCCTATTACTATTGATCAACCTGTTGAGAGAAGAATAAGCCGGTTAAGATGAATTTTACTCTTCTGTTTTATAGCCGCTAAGGTTGCAGTAAGAAATGATTTAAGCGAAACCGGGGTTGATAAATTTAATACTGACCTTATCTATTATAATCTGTGTAGTGATCATTTTTTTAAATGCGGTGCCTAAGTGGATAAATGCGTTTAGAGCCCGGTAACAGGTGTAAATTAAAAAGATCATGTACCTCCGAATATCTCTTCTGAATTAAGAAGCAACTCTACGTACTGTGCTCTTTTGTAAACAAATGGATTATTGGTGAGCTTGTTTTTTGATAGTTTGCCCCTGAACTCATCAATGCTTTTATAGTTTTTAATATCCATCCATTCCTCTAATTCTCTCTTGATATTATTTATCTGTGTCAGGCCATTTTTATAAATTGTACTCACGACCTGAACACATGTTGCCCCGGATAATAACAGCTTTATTACATCTTCGCCGTTAAATATACCATAACTGCTGCATATATCAGCTTTGATAGTTTCGAATAATAGTCCCGCATATCTCAAAGATTTCTTATAGTCACCAACGTTACTCAGATGCGAGGATTTAATATGCTTTTCACTTTTAACATCTATATCGGGCTGAAAAAAGGAATTAAAGAGGACAAATGCATCTGCCCCACCATTGTCAAGTTTTTTAATGAAATTCAGAATATTCGAGTAATCTGGACTCAATTTTACACTAATAGGGATTGAAATATTTTTCCTGATCTCTTTCAAAGTATTAATCTGCGCGTCTTCAATATCTTTTGCAGTCATATCAAAATCTGAAGGAATCTGATAAAAATTAAGTTCAATTCCATCAACCCCGGTTTCGCTTAGAAGCCTGGCATATTTAAGCCAAGTATCATTATTTATTGCATTAAGGCTGGCAATCAGTGGAATTGTTAAACTCTCCTTTGCCTTTCTGATATTCAGAAGATGTTCATCCGGACCTGCGTGTTCAATATTTGGATGTATTTGAACCATTTCTGCATTTAGATCATTGAATTCGGTGAGTTTTTCGTCTAATTGAAAGCTCTCGAGTTGAATCTGTTCCTCAAAAAGCGATTTATAAACAATTGCTCCGACTCCAAGTTCTTCAGCTTTCTTAAGATTATCCAGATCTGTAACAAGATTAGAAGCTCCTAAAATAATGGGGTTATTAAGCTCGATCCCCATGTACACTGTTTGTAGTTTATTCATGAGTATAATTTTAATCTGTATAATGTTTAAGCTTACTCAATATATCTGATAACTTCCACAGGGCAGCTTTCTGCAGCCTCCTTTATTTTCTCCTCATAATCAGCATATTTCACACCTTCAATTACGGTTGCATCGTCTTTTAGTTTAAATACTTCAGGGCAAATATCTTCGCACAAGCCACATGCGGTACAACCTTCCTCTATCCAAACTTTACTTATTGTCATAGTTATTGTTTTATGCATTAAATAGCCATCATATCCAATCAGTTTAAGGCTTTTCGGCAGTTACGTCCTGTGCTGATCCGGCACCGTCAGGTGTATTTTTCAGGTCCCTGTCCAGCGAGTACAAAGCATTATTGTTTACCTTGTCACCACCTGCAATTTTTATCTTATTAAGTAAGTTCATAGCAAGCGTTTCTTCTTCTATCTGTTCTTTCACAAACCATTGCATAAAGTTCCATGTTGCCCAATCTTCTTCATCAAAACTCATTTTTACCAGCTTATAAACAGCTTTCGTATTATCTACTTCATGTTCAAATACTTTTTCAAAACATTTTTTTATACTTACCGGATTATCATGAGGAGCAGGAATAGCTGTTATTTGGACTTCCGCACCTCTTCGTAAAATGTACTCCAGAATCTTCATCATGTGGTTCCTCTCCTCCTCTGCATGCCTGAAAAGGAAATTAGCTATGCCACCAAATCCCTGGTTGTCAGCCCATGCTGCATAAGATAGGTAAATTTGCGAAGCATACGCTTCTTTTGTCATTTGCGAATTCAACGCTGCTGTGAGCGTTTTGGAAAGTCTATTTGTGTCCATTTGAGTCTCTTATTTAATTGTTAATTTTAAGAGAACAAAGTTGAGCTATCTATAGCGGATAAACGTTACATAACTTTTCGAAAGAGTTACATTATTTACATATTTTATTACACGTCTTTATCTTACTCTCTTTAAGGACTGATATGTTACAAATGATCAGTTAATTTATATATTTGTGTTTATGAATCTTAAAAATAAAATATCTTTAAATAGGTATTTATTGATATAATAATTGAATTAAAATTTTTTATTCAACGCTCTATAATTTATGTTGTTGGTACAAGATATTACTTTCTGGCCCTTTATAGTTTTCGCGTTTATTGTAATTTCCCTTATTGGAACCATGATAGGTCTTTCTTACGTCCTGGGAGAGCGGCATAAGGAAAAGACTACTGATGAACCATACGAATCGGGGATCCCTCCGACGGGTGATGCACGATTACGATTTTCCTCCGGTTTTTATATCATAGCAATGTTCTTCGTCATTTTCGATCTTGATGCTGCTTTTATTATGTTATGGGCCGTATCATTTCGTGAACTTGGACTTGCCGGTTATATAGGGATTTTGATATTCATCGGATTACTTGTGGTTCTGCTGGTCTATGAACTCAGCATTGGAGCTCTTGACTTTGGGCCAAACGGGGGGAAAATACTGAAGTATAAAAACAGGATTAAAGATGATCTCTTATGAAAAAAGCCGATGACAGAACTTCCGGACAGGGAATAGATATTACTGATGAAGCTATTACCAGATCGGTATTGCTTGGAAGGCTTGATGATATGATCTCCTGGGGAAGAAAGAACTCAATCTGGCCATTTGGTTTTGGTTTATCCTGCTGTTTTGTGGAAATGGCTACAGCTCTCACTAGCAGGTATGATATTGCACGGTTTGGCGGAGAAGTAATACGTGGCACACCCCGCGAAGCAGATGTGATGGTCGTTGCCGGTACAGTGTTTCTTAAAATGGCACCGATAATACAGAGATTGTATGAACAGATGATGGCTCCAAGGTGGATCATATCCATGGGATCGTGTGCAAATTCGGGCGGGATGTACGATATATATAGTGTTGTTCAGGGTATTGACAAATTTTTACCTGTTGATGTTTATGTATCAGGCTGCCCTCCCAGACCTGACGCCTTTCTGGAAGGTCTTCTCTTGTTAAGGGAATCAATAGGAAAAGAGAAGCGTCCTTACAGCTGGATTATAGGACCTCAGGGAATTCATAAACCAGAGAAGATCTCAATGCGGGATAGAAAAAAGGAAGAAAGATCAAAAATGGATACTATCCGGCCAATGAATGAAATTTAACCTCTGGTTTAGAATTTAAATATTTTTATGAGCAGTATCGATCACAATATCATTTCTGAACTGGGATCTAAATTTGGAGGCCAAATTATCCTTTATGAACAGAAAACTAAGGATGGAACTCCAACGATATGGACAGATAAGAACAATCTGATCGAGGTATTAAAATATCTGAAAAACGAAATCACTCTTCCTTTTAAAATGTTGTACGATCTAACCGGTATCGATGAACGTACACGTACTAAACGCGACGATCAGCCGGCAAGTGATTTTTCTGTAGTCTACCTCCTTACCTCATTTGAAAGGAATCAGGATATCAGGATAAAGGTGGCTCTCAAAGATAAAGATATAAATATTCCAAGTTTAACAACTGTTTGGGAATCAGCAAATTGGTATGAACGCGAAGTATTTGATATGTTTGGTATTAACTTCACCGGCCATCCAAAACTGACTAGAATACTAATGCCAAAAACCTGGAAGGGTCATCCATTAAGGAAAGAGCACGCAGCCAGAGCTACAGATCTTGATCCGTTTGTTCTGACTGAAAGTATACGGGATGAAGAAGAGGCAAATCTTAAGTTCAATCCTGAAGAATATGGATTGGATACAAAAAGTGAGGACAGCGATTTCATGTTTCTGAATATCGGGCCTCAGCATCCGGGTACACATGGTTTATTGAGACTTATAGTTCAATTGAACGGGGAAGATATTGTAAACATAATACCGGATATAGGATTCCATCACCGTGGAGCCGAGAAGATGGGAGAGAGACAATCCTGGCATACATTCATTCCCTATACCGACCGGATCGATTATCTGAGCGGTGTTATGAATAATCTGGCATACCTTCTCTCAGTCGAAAAATTAGCAGGTATTGAACCTCCCGACAGGGCTCAGGTGATCCGGATAATGATGAGCGAACTTTTCCGGATTGCCAGCCACCTGGTATGGCTGGGCACATTTGCCCAGGATATGGGCCAGATGTCTCCGGTTTTTTATGCATTCAACGACAGGGAGAGAATCTTTGATATTGTTGCTGCAATTACAGGCGGCCGTATGCATCCATCTTGGTTCAGAATTGGTGGCGTTGCCCATGATTTGCCAGATGGATGGGACAAGCTCATGCAGGATTTTGTAAATTATTTGCCAAAGCGACTTAAAGAATTTGATAACATAGTTATTAAAAACCGGATTTTTAAAGCACGAACAATAGGTATAGGAGTGTATACTACTAAGGAGGCCATCGAGTGGGGAATTACCGGATCGGGACTCAGGGCCACCGGTTATGACTGGGATTACCGTAAGAAACGACCATATTCCGGAATAGATAAATTTGAATTTGATATTCCCCTCGGGAAAAATGGTGACTGCTACGACAGGGCCCTGGTACGTATGGAAGAGATGCGCCAGAGTTTGAGAATCATTCAGCAGTGCATAAATAACATGCCAGCCGGCCATTATATATCAGATCATCCGCTGGCAATACCACCAAGGAAAGATAAAACCATGACAGATATTGAAACACTTATCACTCATTTTGTTGGAGTTTCATGGGGTCCGGTTATACCGGCCGGGGAAGCTATGGTACCAATTGAGGCAGCTAAAGGCAGTAATGCTTATTACCTTATCAGTGATGGAAGTACATCTTCGTACCGCTCAAGGATACGAACACCATCTTTCCCTCATATGCAGATGTTGCCATTTATAACAAAAGGATACACAATCCCTGATCTGTTTGCAATACTCGGAGCAATGGATTTCGTTTTAGCCGATCTTGACCGTTAACTAACTGATATAGAGTAAAGAATAGAACAGCAATGCTTACTGAAGAAGAAAAAAAGGAGATAGAGGAAGAGATTAAGCAATATCCGTACCCGGTAGTGGCATGTATAGATGCTTTAAAAATTGTTCAGCATCATCGCGGGTGGGTATCGGATGAGTCTGTAAAGGATATTGCGCAACTATTGAGTATTTCAAATGAAGAGGTTGATAGTGTCGCAACATTTTACAGCAGGATCTACCGTAAACCTGTTGGCAGGAATATAATACTCATCTGCGATAGTGTCAGTTGCATGATTATGGGATATGAATCGCTATATGAATACATTTCAAAGAAACTTGGTATCAGCTTCGGCTGTACAACATCAGACGAACGATTTACACTTCTCCCGATCTCATGTCTTGGTGATTGTGACAATGCACCTGCCATGATGATTAATAATGATCACTTTAACAGGTTGAGTATAGAAAAGATTGATGAACTACTGGAGCGTTATAGATAGACAGGGATGGAAAGGCCTTTAACCCAACATATAAAATCAGGCACTCCTGCTTTAAATCTTCAAAAGTACAGGCAGACAGGCGGCTATGTCAGTCTCAGTAAAGCATTGAAAAATATGGCACCGGCAGAAGTAACCAGCCTTGTCAAAGCTTCAAATTTACTTGGACGTGGTGGTGCTGGTTTTCCTACAGGTGTTAAATGGGGCCTGGTGCCCATGGATAGCGATAAATCCAGACCAAAATACCTGGTATGCAATGCAGATGAGATGGAGCCGGGGACCTTTAAAGACAGGTATCTTCTCGAAGGCAATCCGCATCAGCTTATTGAGGGAATGATTATTTCGGCCTACGCTATTCAGTCTGAGAAAGCTTATATTTTTCTTCGCTGGGCTTATAAAAAAGCTGAGGCATGTCTTCGAAAAGCAATAGATGAAGCGTATAAGGCAGGTTATCTTGGCAAGAATATTTTTGGATCGGGCTTTAATCTAGATTTGTATGTTCATTCGAGTGCCGGCAGGTATATCTGTGGAGAAGAGACCGCTTTGCTAAATTCACTTGAAGGAAAGAGGGCTTTACCACGCACTAAGCCGCCATTCCCGGCGATCAGCGGTTTGTTTGGAAGACCGACTGTTGTAAACAATGTTGAAACCCTTTCATGGATTTCGCATATTGTAGAGAATGGCGCCGATTGGTTTAAAGGATTAAGCCTTACTGCTACTGGCGGCACCAAGCTTTTTGGAGTCAGCGGTAAAGTGACAAGTCCCGGAATATGGGAGCTGCCTCTTGGAATAACCATGCGGGAGCTTCTTGAGGAACATGCAGGCGGAATGACTTCAGGACATAAGTTCAGAGGAGCCTTACCGGGAGGAGCATCCACAGATTTTCTTATCGAGGAACACCTGGATGTTAAAATGGATTTTTCAACCGTGGCTGCAGCAGGCAGTAGACTTGGTACAGGGACAATGATTATTCTTGATGATAAAACATGTCCTGTTGCATTTATTCACAATGTTGAAAAGTTCTTTGCTCTTGAGAGTTGTGGCTGGTGCACGCCATGCCGTGAAGGTCTTCCCTGGGTTGAAAAAATGCTTGCCTCAGTTGAAGAGGGTACCGGCAAAATGGAATATCTTGATTTGCTGGCTTTTAACGCAAAATATATGGGCCCGGGTAATACATTCTGTGCTCACGCACCCGGCGCTGCAGAACCTTTGCAGAGTGGACTTAAATATTTTCATGACGATTTTGTAAGGCATATTACTGGTAAAAAATGCCCCTGGAGGTAAACATGGTAAAGATCAGGATAGACGGGAAATATTATGAAGTAAAACCTGAGAAGAATCTTCTCGTGACCTGTCTTTCACTTGGGATAGACATTCCACATTTCTGTTTCCATCCTGCTCTTGGTTCTGTCGGTGCATGCAGGTTGTGTGCAATAAAAAAATTCAAAGATAAGGATGATACTAAGGGCCGCATAGTAATGTCTTGTATGGAGCCTGTTGCAGATGGACTGATAGTTTCGGTTGAAGATACAGAAGCAAAAACATTCAGAGCTTCTGTGATTGAGAGCCTCATGACCAATCATCCTCACGATTGTCCGGTTTGCGATGAAGGTGGTGAATGCCATTTACAGGATATGACAGTTATGACAGGTCACAACTACAGACGTTTTGATTTTCCCAAAAGGACTTATAATAATCAGGAGTTAGGACCATTCATCAGTCATGAGATGAACCGTTGTATTCAATGCTACAGATGTGTAAGGTTTTACAGAGATTATGCAGGGGGGAAAGATCTTAATGTTTTTGCCTCCCGTAATCATGTTTATTTTGGAAGGCATGAAGATGGGACGCTGGAGAACGAATTCAGCGGTAATCTTGTTGAGGTATGTCCGACCGGTGTCTTCACAGATAAAACATTGAAGAAACACTTCACACGCAAATGGGACCTCTCAAATGCCCCTTCAGTCTGTGTTCATTGCAGTGTCGGATGTAATACAATAGCAAGTGAGCGATATGGCTCCCTCAGGCGCATAATGAGCAGGTATAACGGAGCCGTTAACGGGTATTTCATTTGTGACAGGGGCCGATTCGGATATGAATTTGTAAATGATGAAAAGCGGATTAAATCTGCGCAGATCCGTTCGAAAAAAGATGTTAAACCGGATCCAATTGAGAACGAACAGCTATTTTCATATCTGAATCGCTCATTTTCAAGGAATAAAAAGATAATAGGTATAGGTTCTCCGAGAGCATCACTTGAATCAAACTTTGCATTAATGTCTTTGGTGGGTAAAGAGAACTTTTACCATGGTATTTCAAAAAAGGAATACCTGTTAACCAAAACAATTTCAGAATTCTTACAGCATAGCAGTGTTCACACTCCTTCACTAAAACAGGTAGAAAAAGCTGATGCAATTCTAGTCCTAGGTGAAGATCTGACCAATACGGCACCAATGATAGCGCTTGCCTTACGACAGGCGGCACGAAATATATCTAATGAAGAAGCAAAGATAAAAGGCATACCGCTTTGGAACGATTCCCCGGTAAGAGAACTTGCGCAGGATACCAAAAGCCCGGTATTTATTGCTACACCATTCATTGATTCTCTGGATGAAATTGCTGAATTGACATTCCGGGCCTCATACCAGGATATTGCAGATTTAGGTTCTGCCGTTGCTCTAAAGCTTGATAATAAGGCGCCGGATACAAAAACGGAGAAAAAAGATCTTCAGATTCTGGCCGGAAAGATTGCACTTTCATTGAAGAATGCAAAGAATCCTCTAATAATATCTGGCATAAGTTGCGGAGATGAGAATATAGTACATGCAGCTTTAAATATAGCTTCATCGCTCCTTTCCACCGGTTCAGAGGTTATGCTTAATATGGTTTTTCCGGAATGCAATAGTATGGGACTATCATTACTTCCTGGCAAATCATTTGAAGACACTTTAGATTTAGCTGAAAATAAAGAGATTGACACACTTGTAGTACTCGAGAATGATTTGTATCGCAGAGCAGCTGAAGATTCGGTCCATGAACTATTTAAGAGAAGTAGTCTGATAATTGTTCTCGACCACATCCCTAATAAAACTACACTAAACGCTGATGTATTATTGCCAGCTGCAACTTTTGCAGAATCGGAAGGAACTATTGTAAATAATGAAGGCCGTGCCCAACGTTTTTATAAAGTAATAGACAGCAAAAACCAGTCAAAGGAAAGCTGGCGATGGATAGGGGAATGTATAAAAATCAAAGATGCGAATCAAGAGGTTTCATGGAACCGTTTGGATGATATTGTTGAGTCTCTGGCTAATGAATTGCCTCTTTTTTCAAAGTTAAAGAAATATACGCCTGATGCTGATTTCCGGATGCTGAATGCAAAGATACCAAGACAGACAATGCGTTATAGCGGCAGGACTGCAATGAATGCAAATATTGCTGTGAGTGAACCAAAACTCTCACAGGACCCGGATTCTCCTTTAGCTTTCAGTATGGAGGGGCAACAGGAAAAACCTCCATCCTCGATGGTCCCGTTTTACTGGATGCCAGGGTGGAACTCAGTGCAGGCTATGTATGATTATCTTGATGAACCTGATGGATCCATGAAGGGTGGGGACCCCGGGATCAGACTCATTGAACCAATTGAAGGAATTAAAAATATTTATTTTAAACAAGGGTCTCAAATCGCAGAGATCAAAAAAGATGAATGGCTGATTGTTCCTGTATATCAGATCTTTGGAAGTGATGAACTTAGTTCTGTGGGTCCCTCCATGGCACAAAAAATACATGAACCATTTGTGTTATTGAATAAGATAGATGCTGATAATATTTCTGTGCGTGATGGAGACTCTGTTCAACTTGAAATATTAAAAACTAAATTAAAAGTAAAAGTTAAAATCGGGAAAAGTTTTGTTCACGGATTAGCCGGTTTGTCAGTAAATTTACGAGACATGGCTTTTATGGACGTTCCGGGTATCGGAAAATTTCATAAACTTTAACTTATTGTTCATGAAATATGCCTTTATAATTGCAGGAGTACTTTTTATAGCTTTAACTATAGCAGCCGGACTGATATGGGTGGAGCGGAGGCTTCTTTCAGTATGGCAGGACAGGCTGGGTCCGAATCGCGTTGGCCCTTTCGGCCTGCTTCAGGTAGTTGCGGATACAATAAAATTATTTTTTAAAGAGGATTGGGTCCCTCCGTTTTCAGACCGGCCGGTTTTTGTACTTGCTCCCGGAATCCTTATGGTAACGATACTACTTACTTTTGCAGTTGTACCTTTTGGTCCGGATTTTTATGTATTCGACTCAAATATAGGTATACTGTTTTTCCTCGGTAATTCATCACTGGGTGTTTACAGCATTGTACTGGGCGGCTGGGCTTCAAACAACAAGTATTCATTAATAGGAGCAATGAGAGCGTCAGCACAGATGCTTACCTATGAAGTATTCATGGGTCTCTCCCTTATGGGTGTAGTAATGATGGCTGACAGTTTTAGTTTTTGCAAAATAGTAGAAACACAAAAAGGAGGATGGTTCTTTATACCTCAGTTTATTGGCTTTATAGTTTTCTTTATTGCAGGTATTGCGGAAACTCACCGGCTCCCCTTTGATATTCCAGAAGCTGAGGGTGAACTTATTGCAGGCTATCATTCGGAATATTCCGGTATGAAATTCGGGATGTTTTTCGTTGGTGAATACCTCGGTATTACACTTATATCTGCACTTATTTCCACATTATTTTTTGGTGGCTGGCTGGGCCCTTCATTTCTTCCACCAGTCTTCTGGTTCTTGTTTAAAACCTTCTTTTTTATTTGTGTGTTCATCCTGCTCAGGGCATCATTACCCCGACCAAGATATGACCAGCTGATGGAACTTGGCTGGAAAATTTTATTACCGTTGTCATTACTTAATCTTTTGATAACCGGTGCAATACTTATATTTTTAAAATGAGGTTAGATAATTAAATATAAACCCGGGTATGATTAGTATTCTTCGCAGTATGTGGCTTACTTTTCTTCATGTGTTTCACAAGACAGAGACAGTGGAATATCCTGAAGTCAAGCCATATCTTGCTCCTCGTTACAGAGGAAGAATTGTTCTTACCAGGGATACCGGGAAAAACGAAAGGTGTGTAGCCTGTTATCTTTGTGCGGCTGCCTGTCCGGTAGATTGTATTTCACTTCAGGCGACAGAAGATGAAGACGGCAGGAGATACCCTGAATTCTTCAGGATAAATTTTTCAAGATGTATTTTTTGCGGTTTTTGTGAAGAGGCATGTCCTACTTATGCTATTCAACTTATACCCGATTTTGAGATGGCTGAGTATGACAGGCAGAATATGGTCTATGAAAAAGAACATTTACTCATCAGCGGGGAAGGAAAGTATTATGGATATAACTTCTATAAAAATGCAGGTGTTGATATGGGTGTAAAAGGGAAAGGTGAAGGTGATAATGAAGAGAAGCCTGTTGATGTAAAAGAACTATTACCTTAATTAATAATGCAGATAAAATGGATGTATTTTTCTATATAGCAGCAGTTGTTGCAATAATTTCAACTGTAATGGCAATTTCCGGAAGGAACGCCATTCATTCACTGCTTTATCTGATTTTATCCCTTCTTGCAATATCTGTGATTTTTTACCTGTTGAGTGCACCATTTATTGCAGCTCTCGAGGTAATAATTTATGCAGGTGCTATTATGGTACTCTTCATTTTTGTGACCATGATGCTAAACATAGGACTTGAGAGAGAAGCTGAAAAGAAATGGCTTAAACCGCGTATGTGGATCATTCCATCAATACTGGCAGTTGTTCTGCTTGTCAACCTGATTCTTGCATTAAAAAACATAAAGACAATCTCTTCGGATAAAGAAGCAATATTACCTAAACAGGTAGGAATTTCACTGTTTTCAACCTACCTGTTGGGAGTCGAAATTGCTGCCATACTATTGATGGCAGGTGTGATAGGAGCTTATCACCTGGGAAGTCAGAAGAAAAAAGTAAAACACCGTTTTCTCGAAATAAAATAGAAATATGCTTACAGTACCCGTTGAAACACAAATATTGTTTGCAGGAGTAATCTTTTTTCTGGGACTGATAGGATTACTTGTTCGCAGGAACATGATATTCATGTTAATGTCGATTGAGATCATGTTTAACGCTGCCGGACTTGTATTTATCATTGCAGGTACTCATTGGAATCAACCAGACGGCCAGGTAATGTTTATTTTTATACTGGCGGTAACTGCAGTTGAAGTATCAATTGCGCTGGCGTTGATCCTGCAGGTTTACCATCATTTTAAAACACTTGATTCTGACGCAGTTAATAATTTAAAGGATAGTAATTAATTGATAGTGTCTTGAAAAAAAGAAATCCATTAACTCCAAGGTTCAACCCCCCAACCCCGCCTGGGGGGGGTTATCTCGCATGGTTCTTCTCTGTGGTTCTCTGTGATTCTCTATGTCCCTCTATGACAGTTCTTAAGTTTCACTTTGCGTCCTTTGCGTCTTCTTTGTGTATTTTGCGATTAAAAAAATTTACTTAACGGATGTCAACAATTATTGCCCTCATACCTGCTATCCCTTTTCTGAGCTTTCTAATATTGGCTCTTTTTGGACATAAGTTATCGAGAAAGATTGCAGGTATTATCGGCGCCGGATCGATCGGTCTAATTGCCACACTCACATTTATAATCGCTGTTGGGTTTTTTAGATCATTGCCTGAAATAAAATCATATTCAGTCAATGTCTGGGAATGGATAAATGCCGGTAACCTAAAGGTTGATATTTCATTCAGTCTCGATGCGCTATCGCTGGTTTTTTGTTTTGTTATCACTTTCGTAGGATTCCTGATACATGTTTACTCGATAGAATTTATGGCAAAGGATGAAGGGTTCACAAGATTCTTTGCATATATGAATCTCTTTATCGGCTCAATGCTTGTGCTTGTGCTGGCTGACAATATTTTACTCATGTACCTTGGATGGGAGGGTGTTGGTTTATGCAGTTATCTGCTGATTGGCTTTTGGTATAAAGAGCCAGGAAACGGTTATGCCGCCAGAAAAGCCTTTATCATTACACGTATCGGAGATACGGCAATGATAATCGGTATCTTCATCTTGTTCCTTAATTTTGGCACTGTCAATATAACTGAATTGATGCAGCATGTCTCTGAAAAATGGGTTACAGGCTCTTCAATAGCGGTTCTGACTTCAGCACTTTTACTCGGCGGGGCTTTGGGAAAGTCAGCTCAGTTGCCCTTACAAACCTGGCTGCCTGATGCCATGGCGGGTCCGTCTCCTGTGAGTGCACTGATACATGCTGCAACGATGGTTACAGCAGGTGTCTATCTGATTGCCCGTACACATGTATTATTTAGTCTTGCGCCTGTTGTACAGTCTGCAATAGCGATAATTGGTGCGCTGACCTTGCTTATTGCAGGGTTCAGCGCCCTGGCACAACACGATCTGAAAAGAATACTTGCTTATTCCACTATCAGTCAGATAGGCTATATGTTTCTTGCCTTGGGTGTCGGAGCATGGTCAGCTGCAGTATTTCATTTTATGATACATGCCTTTTTTAAAGCACTTCTATTCCTGGGTGCAGGAATAGTAATACTGGTTCTCGATGAAGAACATGATATTTTCAAAATGGGTGGTCTTAGGAAAAAAATGCCGGTTGTATTTTACACCTTTTTGATCGGCTCTGCTTCTCTTTCCGCTCTGCCTCTTGTAACTGCTGGTTTCTACAGCAAGGATCAGATATTATGGTATTCTTTTTCATCACAAAGCGGAAGTACAATGTTATGGCTGGCAGGGATCATCGGGGCATTACTAACAGCTCTTTATTCCTTCAGAATGATCTTTATAACATTCTATGGTGAAGCTAAAACAGAACCCTCATTCATCCCGGGAAAACTGATGACTGTTCCCTTAATCATACTTGCTGTGCTATCTCTTTTCGGAGGTTTTATAGAACTTCCGGCGTCTATTGGTAATATTCATCTTTTCTCAAATTTGGTTGACAATACATTACCTGTTATTGTTACTAAGCCCGGAAAGGGTAACGAATTACTGTTTCAGACTCTTTCAGCCATAATAGCATTGTCAGGTATTTATATCGCATATTTCATTTACTTTAAAAAGCCATCGTTGTCAGAACCTTACAGTCGCAGCAGGATAAACAAATTTTTTGAAGAAGGATGGGGCTTCGACAAACTTTACGATACATTCTTTGTAAAACCAGTTGTATGGCTCTCAGTTATCGATAAAAATGATTTTTTTGACCTGTGGAATATTGGATTAGCCAGGCTGGCACTATTATTCAACCGGGTTCTCAGTAGAACTCAAAATGGCAAAATGAGATGGTACTTGTTATCGTTCGCTATCGGGATTGCGATAATTTTAACTTATATGCTTAGTAAATGATACTTATTTATCTTATAGTTATATTATTAGCCGGAGCTTTTCTTGCCTGGATCACAGGAAAACAGAACCCTGTCCGGCCTCGCATAATTTCCCTTGTGGCGTTATCCATTGATCTGATTATTATCATTTTATATGTTTTACAATCGACCCCATCTAATAAGGATTGGCTCATTGATATTAAACTTGACTGGATTCCTGCATTCGGAATCAGTTTGCATCTCGCACTTGACGGACTGAGTCTCGTGATGCTCATTCTGACTTTCTTCCTTGGTATAATTTCTGTTATTATTTCATGGAAAGAGATAAATTCAAAAGTCGGGTTCTTCCATTTCAATCTTCTTTTGATCTTAGCAGGAATCACAGGAGTGTTTCTTTCGCTTGATCTCTTCCTTTTCTATTTCTTCTGGGAACTTATGCTTGTGCCAATGTATTTTCTGATTGGTATATGGGGACATGAAAACAGGACAGCTGCTTCGAACAAATTCTTTCTTTATACTCAGGCAAGCGGCCTGCTGATGTTCATCTCAATAATTGCTTTATATTTCATTCACGTACATTCAACCGGGGTATATACATTTGATTATCTGCAACTTCTGGGAACTGCGATGCCTTCTTCAACTGGGATGATGATAATGCTTGGATTCCTGGCCGCATTTCTTGTAAAATTGCCTGTTGTACCTCTGCACAACTGGCTGCCGGATGCGCATACCGAAGCACCCACTGCAGGAAGCCTCATTCTTGCAGCTTTGCTTTTGAAAACAGGAGCTTATGGTCTTCTCCGGTTTATAGTTCCGTTATTTCCATCTGAATCGGTGGTTTTCGCCCCAATTGGAATGTTGCTTGGTGTGGTTGGTATTTTGTACGGTGCCAAACTTGCATTTGCACAAACAGATCTGAAACGTCTTGTGGCTTATACAAGTGTCAGCCATATGGGATTTGTTATTCTCGGTGTTTTTTCATTTAATGAACTGGCTTACCAGGGAGTTGTTATTCAGATGATTGCACATGGAATAAGTACAGGGGCATTATTTGTTCTGGTTGGGCAGCTATATGAACGAATTCATACCCGTGACATAAACAAAATGGGAGGGCTTTGGGAAAAGGCTCCTGTTATGGGTGCGGTCGGACTCATCTTTTCCATGGCATCATTGGGGTTACCGGGATTAGGGAATTTTATAGCGGAACTTCTTATTCTGATTGGAGCTTTTAAAGCAAATGTATTGATGTCGTGTCTGGCAAGTCTTGGGCTGATTGCTGCGACAATATATTCTCTCCGGATTGTTCAGAAGGTCTTTTTAGGAAAGGCAAACACTGACTGGAAAATGAATGATCTGACTCTTCGCGAAAAAATTGTTTCAGCTTCACTGGTTATTGCGATCGTCTGGCTGGGTCTGTTTCCACGGCCTGTACTTAATACAGCTAAACCCGCCCTGTTAAAGACACTGAATAAACAAAAGGAGATAACTTTTCATGATCGGATTATTACAAATAAAATAAATATTGTGAAAAACCTGCTTCTTTTCTCAGAAATTGAAAAAAAGGATTAACACCTGATATATGACCGAAAGAGATTTTTTGTGTTTAACTCCGTTCCTCATTATTGCCATAGCCCCTGTTGTGATTATGATCGTAATTTCAATTTTAAGAAATTACAGAGTTGTTTATGGTTTTTCTGTCTTATCATTATTAGCAGCTTTTGGTTCAATTTTCTTTATTTTACCTTCTGTTCCACATACCATTGAGCCATTGTTTATTATTGACGGCTACAGCATGTTTTTTCTTGGAATAATCATCATTTCGGCATTGCTTGTTACATTACTTTCTTATGATTATATAAAACAACTGGATGGGGTAAAGGAAGAATACTATATCATTATTTTCACATCAACACTTGGAGCATCATTACTGGCAGTAGCTAATCATTTCGTACTCTTTTTTCTGGGGATTGAAACACTTAGTATCTCATTGTATATACTCATAGCGTTCCAAAGATCCAAAAGCAATTCAATTGAGGCAGGAATTAAATATCTGATCCTGGCTTCTGTCTCTTCAGCATTTTTATTATTTGGTATGGCCCTGACATACACTGCATTCGGAACGATGCAATTTGGTGCAATAGTAGCAGCACTTGTTATACATGATCCATTATCAACACTTGTTTTATCAGGTTTTGGCATGATGATGGTTGGAATAGGTTTTAAGCTTGCATTAGTTCCGTTTCATATGTGGACGCCTGACGTCTACCAGGGGGCACCTGCCCCGGTTTCAGCATATATAGCCACAGTTTCAAAAGGTGCTGTAATGGCAATTCTGATACGATTCTTTTTTATTCTCAGGGGATTCAATAACCACTATTTATTTTTTGCAATCTCAGGCATTGCAATACTTTCAATGTTCGTGGGAAACATACTTGCGATAAGGCAGAAGAACATAAAAAGGTTATTAGGATATTCATCCATCGCAAATATGGGATACCTGACAATAATATTACTCACCGGCAGCAATAAAGGAGTTCAGGCTTCCATATTTTATCTTATATCATATTTTTTTACAACGATCGGGGCATTCGGTGTGATATCGCTTCTTTCTACCTGCGAATTTGAAGCTGAAAAAATAGAAGATTTTAAAGGACTCTTCTGGAAAAGACCATGGATCGCAATTGTATTTACCCTCTCATTATTGTCATTAGCCGGAATTCCGTTAACCGCCGGTTTCATTGCAAAATTCTATGTTATTCTCGAGGGAATGAAAGCAGGACTAATGGTACTCATTATTTCAATGATAATCAATAGTGTAATTGGATTATACTATTACCTGAGAATTATTACCACCCTCTTCTCAACTGCGAGTGAAGCTAAACTGCCCGAACTTTCTCTTATTGGGAATATCACCCTTGCCCTTATCGGGATTAGCATATTAGTATTAGGAATTTATCCGGGCTGGCTGATTGATATAATTGTAAGATTTGTAACCTTGTGAACCTGACTTGGTAAGATTCCAACCAGATAAGACGAAATTATCAGATAAACATACCGCCAGTAAAATCTTATTGATTTTTAAGCATAATGTTTCACTCAATTTATTTTAGTATGAACTATTACAGGCTACTTGTGTTAATAAAATAACAGTAAAAAATAAACTACTCATCTTCATGAACTGGGCCTTTAAATATTTTACTTACGACCAGTCCACCAGATTAATACTCAGGCCTAAGGGTTGTGCAGATATATC
>PLLX01000219.1 GCA_003141415.1 Bacteroidales bacterium | reverse complement strand
GATGATGATGGTGATCTTGATATTTTTCAGGCAAATGATCATCAGCTGAATTTCCTTTTCAGAAATGACAACGGAGTTTATAAGGAAGTTGCAGTGGAAAGTGGTGTGGCAGCCAACAGTCAGGGGATAGGTACAGGTTCGATGCATGGATCAATTGGTGATGTAGATGGCGATGGATTAATCGATCTTCTTGTTTCTGATCTCGATTTTGGTGCCCTCTATAAAAACATGGGCAATGGCTTGTTTGTTGACATTACTGAGGAAAGCGGTCTGGCCAAAGCTATGGCCGGTAAAGGCAGCTGGGGGGCACAATTATTTGATTATGACAATGATGGAGACCTGGATATAGTAGCTGCAAACGGGACAGCAGAAGAGCTTATTCCTCAATATCCTCTCCTGCTTGAAAACGATGGCAAAGGGCATTTTAAGGATGTAGGCAAGGAACATGGCGCCTATTTTTCTACCAAACGGTGCGGACGGAGTGTAGCTGTGTGGGATTTTGACAATGACGGGGACCTCGATCTTATAATTTCTCATCTTGACAAAAATGGAACACCGGCACTCCTGCGAAATGATGGAGGCAACAGCAATAATTGGCTGGGGATGACGCTAAAAGGAAAGAATGGACCGGCTTCTGCAATTGGTGCAAAAGTGAGAGTTACTGCAGGTGGGAAAAAACAAGTAATGATAAATCAATGGGCAACAAGCTATCTCACGAATAATGATCCAAGGATGCATTTCGGACTGGGTCAGGCTAAACAGATCGACTTTATAGAGATCAGGTGGTCTGACGGCAAAAAGGAAGTATACAATAAAATTGATTCTGATCGTTATATTACAATCAAAGAAGGAACAGGAATTGTGACAAAATAAAATTAGATAATAGTTAAAAACAAGGAGTATGAATAGCCAATATGTAAACAATGTTACGGATTTAACAAATCCTGAAAAGAATGTCATTTATAATATGACACATGAAGAAGCTGTTAATATTGTCAGATCAGGTGATGTCAATGCTGTAAGAAGTATCGATGGCCAGTTTTCTCTTGTCTCTGTTGAAGGTAAGACAATAAGAATGGCAAGATCAATCGGACGTCCGATCCGTTATTTCATAGCTAAGCGACCCGCTGGCCCCGAATTGGTTATTGCCGAACGCATTGATGTAATTTTCAATTATCTTAAAAAGGAAGGTCTTGACCATCAGTTCCATCCATCTTATACAAGAATGGCTCCGGCTCACTACATCACTAAAATTGAACTTTTAGGCTGCCCCGATCCAAATCCTGTTTATGAGCGTTTCTTCACTCCTGAACGCAACAAATTTTCCAGTGAAGACACAGCACCGATAGGTGAAAAGTATATCGGAGCATTATATAACGAAATTAAAAAGTGGCTGCAGTTCCGTGCCAAATCGGGACCGGTAGGTGTAACTTTTTCTGCCGGAATTGACAGTGGTTCTGTCTTCCTGCTAACCTACCATGCACTTAAGAAACTCGGCGAGAGTCCGTCAAGACTAAAAGCTTTCACACTGTCAATTGATGGTGATGGCGCTGATTTGTTACAGGCCAGAAAATTTCTGGAAGCCTTGAACCTGGAGTTATTTCTTGAACCAGTTGAGGTAAATTATTCATCCCTGGATTGGAAAAAAGCAGTGAAAGTCGTAGAAGACTATAAAGCTCTCGACATTCAGTCTGCAACAATGAATTTATCGCTTTTGCAGGGAATCCGTTCACGTTACCCGGGATGGAAATATATAATTGACGGAGACGGTGGCGATGAAAACCTGAAAGATTATCCGATTGAGGAAAATCCTGAACTAACTATTCGCAGTGTACTGAATAACCTGATGCTATATCATGAAGGCTGGGGAGTAGAATCAATAAAACATTCTTTAACTTATTCCGGGGGACTGAGCCGGGGATATATGCGAACCTTTGCCACAGGAGATCTGATGGGTTTTGAAGGATTTAGTCCATATACATTACCAAATGTGATAGAAATATCCGAAGGGATTCCCTATATCGACATAACCAACTGGGATCATCAAAAACTCTATGATCTGAAAGGAAAAATAGTTTCTGAAGGAGTAAAGGCAATTACCGGAATGGAAATGCCTGTTTTTCAAAAAAGACGCTTTCAGCATGGAGCAACATCTGATAAGGACTTCAGCAGGCAATTCCCCGGGAAAGAGATTAACTACAGGAAAGAGTTTCTTTCTAATTATGAGTGAAGATTCTGATTTATTGGTCAATGACCATTGGATCGTATCCATGAGGGGAAATAAAAATAATGTTGACCCTCAAAAGCCTTATGGATTGCTGGTTGAAAAAGAACGCACCATTTCCGGGAAGATTGAAGATACAGGCATTATTTTTCTGACTAACCGGGAGTGCCCGTTTCATTGTCTGATGTGCGACCTGTGGAGAAACACAACAGATGAACCGGTTGCTATTGGTTCAATTCCAAAACAAATTGCCTGGGCATTGGATCAAATACCTGGTGTTAAACAACTTAAACTATATAACAGTGGAAGCTTCTTTGACAGAAGGGCCATTCCTGTGGAAGACTATAAGGAAATTGCATCTCTGTTAAGTAATTTTGAAACAGTTACTGTTGAAAGTCACCCCAGCCTGATCAATGAAAAATGTCTGACTTTCAGGGATATGCTGAAGCCAGATTTACAGGTTGCTCTTGGACTGGAAACTGTGCATCCTCAGATTTTACGGACACTGAATAAGCAAATGACAATAGAGGATTTCAGGGATTCTGTCAGCTTTCTTACAAAACACGGAATACGTTCAAGGGCATTTATTCTTTTAAGGCCTCCCCTGCTCTCGGAATCAGAAGGTATTTATTGGGCTGAACGTTCAATGGACTTTGCATTCAATACAGGGGTTGAATGTTGCACTATTATTCCTGTCAGGGCAGGAAACGGAGCAATGGATTTTTTAATGGGAAAAGGCGATTTTAACTTGCCTGATATTCACTCTCTTGAAATGGTTCTTGAATATGGAATAGGATTAAATAAAGGACGGGTCTTTGCTGATGTTTGGGATCTGGGACTGTTTTCCAATTGTAATAATTGTATTAAAAAGAGAACGGATCGTCTTATTGAGATGAACATGAGCCAGGAAATAGCCACCCCAATAAAATGTGAATGCAATGACGCTTAAAGATAAAAGACAAAAGTAAAAAGACAAATGTAGAAAAACGTTATCACTGAATGAGAAACGCAAAACGAGGAACAAGCAACCAGCAACCAGCAACATGCAGAGAGTGGAAAAGAACTAAATACTTATTATGGGCTTTGTCTCGTAGCTGATTTCTTCCTTCTTATAATAAACCTTCTCAAGGAATAACCCGCTTGGAGGAGCTGTAAGCTTAGCAGGAATATCTGATTTAACTTTGAAAAAAGTGGCTACATCAGCAGGAGCGAGTTTTCCTCTTCCTACTTCAACCAGGACACCTGTCATACGTCTTACCTGTTTCCAAAGAAAATGGGACCCGACAACATGAAAAACAAGCATATCACCAAAATCATTCACTTTTGCGTGTAATATCTCCACTTTCGTTGATGACTGCTCCGCATTTTCGTCAGTAAAATACCTGTAGTCTTTAAGTCCGGGAAAATGCTTTGCAGCTTCATTCATCAGATTAATATCAAGCGGATCTTTTATCCACCAGACAAATTTTTTCCCGAAAGCGGTTCGTCTTCTGCTTATCTGATAAATATAACTTCTGGCATTTGCATCATGTCGGGCATGAAATTTAGGATGAGCTTCTTCCACATTAATAATGCAAATATCAGGTGGAAGCCGGTCGTTTATACCATATTTTATCTTCAAAGGAACCAGATCCGTTTCCACATCCATATGTGCAACCTGTCCTGAAGCATGAACACCTCCATCAGTCCGTCCTGCTCCGAAAATATCAATCTCATCTTTTTTAAATAATTCCCTGCAGGCATCCAGTATCTCTCCCTGTATTGTTTTACCACCCTTCTGCATCTGCCAGCCAGAGTAACGGGTACCCTCATATTCTATCGTCAATTTGAATCTGCTCATGTTATTTATATTAATCTGTAAATGTAGGAAAAATGTCTCCTTAATCGTAATGAACTTAATTGGCCCCGGAATGTTTGAGTACATACTTACATTTCGTATTTTTGCAGAGAATGGGAATCCATTATTAACTGAATTTCAGATTAATGAAAAACAAATACATGAATCCCTACATGGCAGGTACTATGTTAGGGATAGTTCTTCTTCTGGCTATGTTCCTGGCTGGTCGCGGCCTGGGTGCAAGCGGTGGCCTCAAATACTGCGTAGTATCTCTTGTCGGTGCCGTTGATCCTCCACACGCGCAGGGATCAATTTATTACAGTAAATATTTTGAAGATGGGAAGAAGCCTTTAAAGAACTGGCTCACAATTGAAATATTCGGAGTGGTAGCAGGAGGATTTTTATCGGGAGCAATCTCTAAGAGACTTAAGTTTAAAATTGAAAAATCTCCAAATATTTCTAACACAAGGCGATTGATCTTCGCTTTCCTGGGAGGTATCTTTTTTGTTTATGGCGCACAGCTAGCACGGGGATGTACAAGTGGCGCTGCCCTCTCAGGAATGGCTGTTCTTTCCGTTGCCGGATTTGTTACCATGGTTGCAATTTTCGGCTCAGCTTATCTTTTTGCGTGGTTCTTCAGGAAAAACTGGATCTAAAAGGCTCAGAGCGCAGTGCACAGGGCACATTGCAGAACGATGAACACGAAACGCGAAACGCGAAACATTAAACGATTAACAATACAACAAGACAACAAGACTTAAAAGACAACCTAATGGGACCTATATCATCATTATTCACAATGCCCGAATGGCTAGATTTGCTTATCGCACTGCTGATTGGCATCGGTTTCGGGTTTTCGCTTGAGCAAGCCGGATTCTCATCGAGTCGTAAGCTTGCAGGGATGTTTTATGGATATGATACTACAGTGATCAAAGTTTTCTTTACTGCTGCAATTGTTGCATTGACAGGATCACAACTATTGAGTTACGTTGGCCTTCTTAATCTTAATCTGGTATTTGTGAATGAGTTTTATGTTGGTGCATCGATCGTTGGTGGAATTATAATGGGAGCCGGATTCATCATGGGAGGGTTTTGTCCCGGTACCGGATTATGTGCACTTTCAATCGGAAAAATAGACGCAATGGTCTTTTTCCTGGGTGGACTTACGGGTGCATTTCTTTTTGCTGAAACATATCCATTTATACAAAAACTGGCAAATGGCTCATACAAAGGACCAGTCAAGATCAATGAGGTAATGGGTATTTCACCCGGCCTCTTTACTTTTCTTCTTATAATTGCAGCAGTTGCAATGTTCTGGCTTGCAGAGGTAGCAGAAAAGAAATTTGCAAGACCTGAAATAACCAGGGTGATTTAAATATTAAAGAAATGAATACGAGGGAAAAATTTTCAGTTGGACTTTTATGTATCGGGGTCATTCTTGCATTGCTGCCCCTTTCCGGTAGCAGGTCCTTTACTGTCAGGCCCCAAAAACTGCTGTCTGAAGTGCTCGATGAAAATACTTATTTTACGGTCGACCAGGTAGCCCGGTTTGTAGTATCAGAGGATAGTTCTGTTAAGATTATTGATCTAAGAACACCTGAAGAATTCAGAACAATGAATATCCCTGGTTCAATAAATATTCCTTATAGTAAACTTCTTGACAGTGACCCGGGCAGTATTCTGAATGATGGGAAAACCATGAATATTTTCTACTCTAACGGTGATTTTGATTCCAACTATGCTCTTGCAATTGCAAGGGGATTAAACATTAAAAACACCTATGTGATGAAAGGTGGTCTGAATGAGTGGTTCAACACCGTTATGAACAGTAATTTTACCGGAGAAAGGATAACAGCAAAGGAAAATGCACTTTTTGAAACCAGGACAAGAGCAAAAAAAATGTTTACTGAAATGAATAGCATGCCTGATAGCCTGAAATTAAAATTCATCGAGTCGAAACATATCACTGCAAAAAAACTTGACGGGGGATGTGGATAGGCAGGGTTTAGGAACAAAAAATCAGAAATCAGAAATCAGAAATCAGAAATCAGAAATCAGAAATCAGAAATCAGAAATTAGAAATTTAGAAATCAGGAAAAACAATTAATGGAGTTAATAAAAAAGATTAAAGGAGTTATTGCTATTGTTCTTATAATTTTGGTTCTGGTACTAATAAGATCATCAGGTATATATCATTTCAAAGATGATGCAAAGAAATGGGCTGAACCATCAGTAAAACAATCAAATAAGATAACTTTGGAGCAAGCTGGATCCTTAACCGGAAAATCCCTGATTATCAATCTTGATAAAGATGTCAGCATGGTCAGGGCGTTAACCAGTGATACACAAAATATACCGGCAGATTCAGTTCTGTGTAAAAACCATATTGCTATGATCATGAAACATGATGGTCCGGTATTGCTTTTTTCTTCAGATCCGGGTTTATCAGCAAGGATATGGATGATACTCAGTCAGTTGGGTTTCAAGAATATTTACATACTCACCAAAAATACTGACAATGAGGTTTTTAAATACAAATTCCGGCCAGACACATTACAGTACTGACCGTAATCATAAATATCAGAAAAGGTAGAAAAACTACTTTACTACTTCAAAATTATTAACATCTGCTAAAGTAAAAGGGAGCCATGATAATGCGGTTCTCTGCTTAGTCATCTTGTTGTACATAAAACCATTATTACCATATTTCAGCGTATGCGCGTCATAACCAAACAGACGCAGGTAAGCTGTCGCAAATCCTGAATTGTGACCTGTTCCGCAATAAACAACAACAGGTTTATCATTAGGAATCGAGGCCATCTCATCTGTATATCCCAGAGTACCTTCCGGTTTATATCTTACTGATCCTGGAATATGTCCGTCCTCATATTTGTCTTTCCTGTCAAGATTTATTATGTAATACTTTTGTGGATTGCTGAAAACATCATCGGCTGATATAAGGATATCTGCTGTTCCTTCTTCAAACAACTTTCTGAACCTTGCTGCCCCGATCTCAGATCCTGTCAACAGCCCTGTTTTGAGCTCAGGCATACTGAGTAAAGAAGGTCTTTCATTTACTAAATTTTCAAGATTAGTTTCGTACTTTCCGGAGACTCCTTTAAGCCATCCGTCCTGAGCATACTTGTTATTCCAGGCACTCATGCCCCATCTCATTGAATATACATTGCCATATCCCATTAACCTTAACAGGCATGTCGTGTAACTTGATACCTGGCCATCTTCACTAACCATAATTATCTTATCATACTCAAATGGCTTTATCCCTGTTTCAAAATAAGAAGGTATTTCTTCAAATTTTTTGTTCACTGCACCCTTAATATGGCCTTCACTAAATTGTTTTGGAGACCTTATATCCACAACAAGTATGTTTTTGCCCAGACTTTCATTTACAATCGAGGCTTTGATAAGTGATGGGAATACTTTACTATTTACATAATCGCCATTCTCTTTAAGATCTTTTAGCAAAAGAGCAGTTTCATTGCCGATTGTCACAGGATTATTAACAGTTTTATTAACCGCCTGAACCACATCCTGTTTACTCTCTGTTTTTTTCCCTTTGCAACCTGAAACAGAAATTATGCAAAGAAGAAACAAAGAGATTACTAATAAAGATTGTCTCTTCATATCAATCCTATTTCTGGGCAGTTAAATTTACAGCGACATTATCTTTGTCGAATGAAAGGGTCTCAGTACGATTACCAAGACCATCATATTTGTAGGCGGTAATCGCAACTCCATTATCCGGACTATTGATTAAATTCCCGTTTTTATCCGTATTTTTAAGTTCAACAATAGCGCCATGACTATCATATGTTGATTGTGTTACAGGAATCAGCTTGCCGCCAACATACTCATTATCCTGATCGAATAGTCTTGTTTCAACTAAATAACCATTTTCATCATACTTACTGATACGTTTTGACCATCCCCAGTATAGATTTGACATCTGTCCGGTTACATTAAAAACAGAAAAGTTTTCAAGGTCACCAAACTGGTTGGGAGTGAAAGAGAAATAAGAAACCCCTATATCTCCACAATTCTCTGCAGTACAGTTATAGAGCGTATCCGCTTTAAAATTTGCCATTCTGGTGGTATACCCTTTATCATTGTAGGTAAACCTGAGTTCATAAAACGGGCAGAAAGGATTCATAACAGTTTCTTCTCCTTTAAGATTATAACGAAGCTCCCTTACCATTCCATCAGGAAGTACATTCCATTGCCACGAGTGGATCTTATTCCTGTTCTCGATCATCGATCCGTCTTTCCCTAAACACATCAGCCCTACACGGTTTCCATTGGAATCAAGTGCATACTCCAGGCCAAACACGCCTGCTGATTCAATAGGTTGGTTATCCTTATCGAAAAAATGCTTTGTTTGCTTATGATCTCCATATTCATATGTAATTTTTGCATCTCCCTGCATTGAAGAGTAACCAAGGAGTACATTATTACGTACATATTCTACTGATAAAAGCCGATCTGATTTATCATAAGTAAACTTGTAACTGTTAATGGTTTTTGCCTGATCCGCAGTTAACGGATGGGTACCTTTTTCAATATCATAAGGTGTTTCACTGAATTGCAGGTTCCTAAAATATTCCACACCGGCGTGCTTGTTTTTGTTTGTTGAATTACCGGTACAGGAAACAATACCAATCCCAACTACCACTGTCAGGATTAACGGAATGATCACTTTGCTCAATTTCATATTCTTAACTGTTTTGGTTTAAATTAATTATCAAAAGTATTGATTATTTAAATCTGGAGATACATCTACCTTGAAAGTTTAACAAACAGAATGCATAAATGTTCATGGTTTTGGCAGACAAATGGTGTAAAGATGACATGAAAGGCACAATGGCACAAAGGCGCAAAGGCCTGCATCATGCAAATTTGAGCTGTTGAGACTTTATGCCTTTGTGCCATTATTAGTATATTTGTTTAACTTATAATACTATCCTTCATGGAAACCTCATTCTTTCATTCCAGCCTGTTCAGTTATGTAATGATGCCGATTTTAATATTTCTGGCAAGAATTTGCGATGTATCCATAGGTACAATGCGTATAATATTCGTATCAAAAGGGAAAAGGAATATTGCTCCGATTCTTGGGTTTTTTGAAGTTCTGATTTGGATCACAGCTATAAGTAAGATTATGGAAAACCTCGATCATTATATCAATTTTATTGCTTATGCAGCAGGTTTTGCAACCGGTAACCTTGTTGGAATGATTATTGAAGAAAAATTAGCAATGGGAATTCTGATGATCAGGATTTTTGCACATGAGAGAGGGAACGAACTCGTGCAGTCTCTTAATATACAAGGCTTTGGGACAACTGTTGTCGAAGCTCACGGAGCCAGGGAAAACATTCATCTTATATATTCGATTGTAAAAAGAAATGAGCTTGCTAACGTTCTGGGTATCATAACCAAACTAAATCCTAAAGCATTTTACACAATCGAGGACGTAAAAGCTGTTAATGAAGGCATTTTCACACAAAGAAAACCAAATAGTATATTTCCTTTCAGTAATATACTAAGGCAGTGGAGGAAAGGGAAATAAAATATGAAGAAGATATTGAGTTTGTGCCTGTATATTGTCAGTTACATTATTCTCCTTTTGTTAATACTACTCATTTTTGTTCTTATTAATAGTCCTGGTAAACCAACTCCATTTCCTGGTCAGGATGGTAAAAAGATTCCCGGTAGTATCTCGGAAATCGAAACCGTGAACATTAATGGTTTGAATCAGAGAATAATTATCAGGGGCAGGGATACAACAAAACCGGTCCTTTTATATCTTCACGGCGGGCCGGGGGATCCTGAGTTTCCATTTGTACATCAGTTTAATTCAGGTATTGAGGATCTGTTTGTTGTTTGTTACTGGGATCAGCGTGGAGCAGGATTGTCATATTCAAAAAATATTCCTCCGGAAACTATGACTCTTTCACAATTTATTGATGATGCCGGGAAGGTTTCAGAATATCTGATCAATAAATTTAACCGCAAAAAAATATTTCTGCTTGGACATTCGTGGGGAACTATGCTTGGTTCATTTACCGTAAATAAGTATCCGGAGTATTATTATGCTTTTATTTCAGTCGGACAGGTAGGTGATCAGGCACGTGCCGAAAAAATTTCATACGATTTTGTTCTTAACAGGGCCAGAGAATTAAAGGACAGGAAAGCTATCCTGAATCTCGAAAATATAGGTTCTCCACCCTACTTTGATCCTAAAGAGGCCATCGATAAAATGATGACGGAGAGAAGGTATGTCATTAGGTATGGAGGTGCTGTTAAAAAAGGAAACTTTTACCCGCAAGCGATAAAACCTCTCCTTTTTTGTAAGGAATACAGTTTAATTGATAAGATTAATTATTTAAGAGGGATGAAGTTCTCAAAAGACTATTTATGGACTGTAATAATGAAAACAAATCTCTTTAAAACCATTCCTTCACAACAAATTCCTGTTTATATACTACAGGGGATATCAGATTACGAGACACCTTACATCGTTGCAAAAGGGTACTTTGACAGTCTGCAGGCACCCGTGAAGAAGTTTTACACATTTGAAAATTCAGCTCATTCCCCGATTTTTGAGGAACCTGAAAAGTTTGAAATGATAATTAAGGAAATTCTTTTGCAACAACAAAAGGATGGAAAGTAATAATGTCTAAATTTGAAAACATTTAATATTATTATTCCATGGACCAGTTCAGCAACCATCCTCTTTACGGCAGACATAATATTGATAGTGTCATGAACTCTTTATGGGCGTTTTACAAAAAGAAATTTCTGTCATTATTTCTTATGTCATTCGTCATGTCTCTGGTGATTCAATATGCTTCATCTCTGGTAAATATGAAGGAACTCTCATCAATTACTGACCCAATGCTTTTGCTTGAAAAGATAAAGGGATTTCTCATACCGATTTTAATAATATCTCTCATAAATCTTCTCTTTACAACTATCCTTCAATATTACGTAATTTTTAACCCGGTTGACAATGAGAATACAGTTTTTATTTCAATTATAAAATCTCTGAAGTATTTTATCCCTTATCTTATTATTATGGTACTTCTTGCATTTGCAGGGACAATAGCTATTATTCTGGGAATTTTTGCTCTAATAGTAGGTGCATTCTTTGCGATGTTATATATAGTGACACTTTACCTTTTCATTCTACCTGTAATGATGATTGAAGGAACTAATATTGGCTCTACAATCACCAGAACGCTAACCCTAGCTCATAAACACTTCTGGTCAAATATCGGATGGGTTGCCGTTTTTATTATAATAATGCTGGTTATTTCGGTAATTTTCTCTGGAATTATTCTCCTGCCTTTTACAGGAAATTTTATAAAAACAATTGTAAAACCGGACGATGCTACGAAAATGGTTGATATCACAACCAAACCGATGTTCATCATACTGTCAGCTATTGTAAGTGCTCTTACATTTCCTTTGATGACAATATTTGCGTGTATTCTCTATTTCAATGGTAAGGCAGGAGAAGAGCAAATTCAAGCGATACCAATTATAGGTACTGAAGGTAACAAGGTCAGGGTTGAAGACCTGTATGCTAAGCCATATTCAGATGATCATCCGGATAATCCGGAAAACAAAGTCTAAATTGTCTTTACCTGTCTTTATGCCCCTCGGGCTGTCCTTACGTGCCTCGCCCTGTCAATGGATTTTACTTTTGACTTAAAGACAGGCCAAGGCCTAGACAGGCACGAAGTGTAAGAGAGTCTGCAGGACGTAAAGATGTCAGGACCTAAAGGTGTTCAGACAATTAAAGGTCGTTTTCCCCTTTTACATATCCAAAGTTAGCAAGGATTCCGCCATCAACGAATAAGATATGCCCATTGACAAAGTCGCTGGCTTTTGAAGCCAGGAAGAGGGCTGCATTAGCCACATCCTCTGGCTCGCCCCATCTGCCTGCCGGTGTACGAGTCATCACAAGATCGTTAAAAGGATGTCCATTTTCGCGGATGGGGGCTGTCTGTGAAGTAGCAATATAACCCGGACCAATACCATTGATCTGAATATTATACTTTGCCCATTCGCAGGTCATATTTTGTGTCAGGAGTTTAAGACCGCCTTTAGCAGAAGCGTATGCAGAAACAGTATTCCGGCCATAGACACTCATCATAGAACATATATTTATAATCTTACCACTGCGTTTTTCAATCATTTTTGGTGCAACCCGTTTTGAAATAATAAACGGAGCCACAAGGTCAACATCAATTACCTGTTTATAGTCAGTTATTTCCATTTCAAGTATCGGAATCCTTTTAATAATTCCGGCATTATTTACGAGAATATCAATGGAACCTATACTTTTTTCGATCAGGGATATTCCTTTATCAACATCATCCTCATCTGTTACGTCGAATTTCAAAGTGAATACATCCAGCCCCTCTTTATTGAAACTCTCTCTGCAACTTTGAAGTTTATCGTCCTGAAGATCATTTACACAAACTTTTGCACCTGCTTTGGCCAGCAATAATCCTATTGCAAGACCGATTCCGTGAGTACCGCCTGTTACCAGAGCAACTTTTCCGGTAAGATCAAATAAATCTTTCATAGCAAAATTTATTATGTTTTTTACTCTGTGTAATTCTGTTAAACTTTTGCCTCTGCCTCCTCTAGTTTTCACCCCCCTTCCCTCCAAATGGGGGTCAAAAGCAATTGTATAATCAAGCCCCCATCACGGGGTTGGGGGTAAAATCGATCTATTTCAGAGTATCCTGCTGGCGGATATCCATATCCCCGTAATCAAGATTTTCCCCTGCCATACCCCAGATAAATGTGTAATTGGATGTTCCTGCTGCGCTATGAATACTCCATGATGGCGAAAGGACGGCCTGTTCATTCTTCATCCATATATGTCTTGTTTCATCGGGCTCACCCATAAAATGACAGATAGTCTGTTTCTCAGGTACTTCAAAGTAGAAATAAGCTTCCATCCTTCTGTTATGAGTATGAACTGGCATTGTATTCCAGACACTGCCTGTCTTAAGTTCAGTCATTCCCATCTGAAGCTGACAAGTCTCGATAACACTGTTTACAAGTAACTTATTAACTGTCCTGTGATTAGAAGACTCCATTGTTCCCAAAACAACTACATCTGCATCAGCAAGTGTCACTTTCTTCGAAGGATAGGTATGATGGGCAGTAGCAGAATTAAGATATAGCTTAGCTGGTTTGTAAGGATCAACCGATTTAAATACAACATCATAAGTACCTTTTCCAAG
Source organism: Bacteroidales bacterium (assembly GCA_003141415.1). Lineage (GTDB taxonomy): Bacteria > Bacteroidota > Bacteroidia > Bacteroidales > VadinHA17 > LD21. Next base: position 24,942 of record PLLX01000219.1, on the reverse strand, counting down.
ATATAAAGCCTCTTTGAATCCAATTTCATATTTCTTTCCACTTGTATGAATCATTGCAGCTCCTCCAACATTGATAATTCCCATCTCCCTCCTGTCGAGAAAATTTTCCGATTTAAGTTCCTCTGAGGTTTCCAGAATTAACTCATTTTTAACCGGCATGGCACCTCCCACCATGTAACGATCATACATCGAATAAACCAGGCTTATCTCATCTGATATAAAAATGTTTTCAATTAGGAAATCTTTTCGGAGCCTGGCAGTATCGTAAATTTTTACGTCGTCAGGATGAGCGGCATATCTAAGTTCAACTTTCATAATATTCTGATTAAAATAATTCCTTCATAAAATTAATGGCGACAGGCTTGAGGCGTGAGGTGCAAGTTATTAACATAATGCCTGATGCCTGATGCCTGATGCCCGTAGCCTATTTCTTTCCAAACAATGCCTCCAGTACATCATTATTTATTTTACAATTTTCATATTTCACATTTTCAGCCAGTTCCATGAATGTTGCCCTTGCCTCCTGAACGGACGGTTTTGGCCCTTTGCCTGCCCAGTAATCAATAATTTTCTGATAGCCTGCAGGTTTTGAAATAGTCATTAAACTACTCTCCGAATCTATTTTTTTAATCGTCCACCATGACCAGCCGATGTTATTTGACTCGAACAAATTCACAGCAGCCTTAAACCATTCATTATTATTTTCACCGGATTCTCCCATCCAGAGGGGTACATTATATTTCTCTCTCAAATCGAGATACTTCTGAATTGTCTCAACAGTGGTTGGATTCCAGTATTTATGAAAACTATAAGCCATATTATTATCCCATGGAGGTGTCAGACCGGTATAATCATTTGCAAACTGGTTACCTTCGATGAATATAATATGCTTCTTATCAACAATACGAATCTCCTGTGTTATTTCAGAAAAGAGCTTTTTAAGAGGTTCATTACCATCAAGTTTATAGTTGGTTTCATTGATAAGGTCATATCCTCCGATCCATTCTTCATCTTTATATCGTTCAGCAAGCTTCTTCCATAGCGCTATGGTTTTTTTCTGATTTGCTTCACTCTCCCATAGTCTGGGTTTAAGAGTATCAATGTCTGCGATAGGCCGGTCATTTCCCTGTCCTCCAGGTGTTGCGTGGAGATCAAGAATCAGATATATTTTGTTTTTCCTGCACCACGACAGAAGGTTATCTGTTAATTTAAATCCTGTTTCTACCCATGAATTTTGATCTTTAACAGGCTCTTTATCAACTGGCAGTGTAAATAGATTGTAGTGCATTGGCAGTCGTATTGAATTAAATCCCCATTTTTTAAGTGCATCAATATCTTTCTCTGAAATCATATTATTCATAAAAAGTGTGTAGAATTCATCACAATTTTTCTGTCCTATTAATTCACTGATCTTTGATTTTATTTCTGTCTGGGTTCCCGCTACCTCAGAGAGTTGAAACATATAAGGTTCCTGCAGCATCCATCCGCCAAGTCCAATGCCCCTGAGCAAAACATTTTCACCTTTTTCATTTACAATCTGTTTCCCGTCTGCCTTCAGGAAACCCTGACTAACTGCTATATCTCCGGAAAAGATTAGGTAAAAAGTTACTGCAAAAGCAATAATGTGGTTTTTCATATTGTATAATTATTTAATATTAAAGATCAATCATCTGACTTATTGCCTTCCTAAGGAGAGGCTAATTCTCTCTATACTAGTATAATTTAGTATCTTATATTTAGTTTATCTAATCTACTTTTATCTTTTTACTTTTGTCTTTTATCTTTTCCTTGCCTTTTCCATTTTGCATTTTACATTTTCTATAGAATTCCTTTATTAATCAATCTTGTTATCTCCGTTCCTGCCATAAGGAATCCGCCCACACCATAAACTTCAGTCATTTCCCTGGTAACACCTTTAGGATCGGCTCCTATAGATTGAATGAATCCTACCTTCCCATCGGGCCACACAGCCGTAACCATTGATTTCCAGCCTTTTATTATAGCCGGAAGATATGTTGCCCTGTCAAGATATCCATTATTTACCCCCCAGGCCATACCATAAACGAAAAAAGCTGTAGCACTCATTTCAGGATTTGGATAACTTGACGGATCCAGAAGGCTTGCATGCCAGAATCCGTCAGCAGATTGTAATTTAAGAAGTTTTGCAGCCATTTCCTTATATATTGTCACAAAATAGTCTTTGCGGTTATATTTTGCCGGAAGTTCTCTTATGATAATTGGTAATCCGGCAAACACCCAGCCATTACCTCGTCCCCAGAATACTTTTGCTCCGTTTGCCTCTTTTTTTGTGAAATAATTTGAATCCCTGAAATATAGTTCTTCATCTTTATCGTAAAGATAATCTGTAGTTGCCTTATATTCCTTATACATAAAATTAAGGTATTTCTTTTTGCCGGTTATGTTTGCCATTTTCGCCCAGACTGCAGGGGCCATGAAAAGAGCATCGCACCATGACCATCTCTGGGTTGACCAATAATCATTTGTGTTTTCAAATTTAAGATCGCCTGTTGCAGGGTCTTTTAATATCTTATCAAGGTAAGCCCTCATCGGTATGATCATCTTCTTATCCTTATATTTCCTGTAAAGTTCAATATAAGTCTGACCTATACAATAATCATCGGCATGATATCTTCCAAGAGGATTTTCTCTGGCCCGGTAAGTCCAACCTGTTTTCTCCGAAATTTTTCTCAGCCATTCATAATAAGAATTATCACCTGCTATTCCTGCCCATTCAACCATACCTGCATAAAGCGCCCCATTTGTCCAGTCAGCAAGATCATGTGTAAGAGGAGTTCTTACCTGCCAGTCTGCAACCGCTTTCAAAACAGTTTTAATATCAGTTTTATCTAAATCAGATCTGAATGAAGGTATTGTTAGCTCCTGTGAAAAAACTGAAAAAGAGATAATTAACAGAATTGCTGTTAAAATACTTTTATTGGTTTTCATTTATCTTGATTATAATCTGATTTAAGCAGCATATTTTGCATCCTTGAATTATATACTATTTGAGTATCGGTAATCATGCATAAAAATTTATTTATTTTGACTTCCGGATGGCTCAGTTTCTGCACTGACTTGTCCAAATTCATAATAATAAATTTATTCATCTTCACTTTCCTATTTTTTGCATATGTAAATTCTGCTGGAGATTCCTCATACCGAGCGTCAGCGAGGAATCTTCTGATCTATTATTATCAACAGCCAATAGCTATATATTTTTGTTTCATTTTTATCTTGCTTTAGAATATCATGCCGGACTTTCAAATATTGTTAAACACTTCGTATATTTCTTGATTAATTGAATAGTAATTCATAATTTCGTGATCGTTAACGAAACTCTAATGTTCAAATTTAAATAATTTTATTGTTCCTTTTAAAATATGAAACCATTTATTCACGAGAATTTTCTCCTGGGAAATAAAACAGCAGAAAAACTTTATCATAATTATTCTGAGAATCTGCCTATTATAGATTTTCACTGTCACCTTTCACCTGCAATGATAGCTGAGGACCATAGATTTTCAAATCTTACCCAGGCATGGCTGGAAGGAGATCATTATAAGTGGCGGGCCATGAGAACAAATGGTATCAATGAAAAATATTGTACAGGGAAAGCTTCAGACATCGAAAAATTTAAAAAATGGGCAGAAACAGTTCCTGTAACAGCAGGAAATCCTCTTTATCACTGGACACATCTCGAACTTGCCAGATATTTCAATATAACTGAACTTCTTTCTCCTTCAACAGCTGCCATGGTTTATGAAGACGCCTCTGCAATGCTTCAAACGAAAGAACTCAGTACCAGATCTATAATCCGGAAGATGAAAGCAGAGGTCATTTGTACGACCGATGACCCTACTGATAATCTTGAAAATCATATTAAACTTAAAGGTTCCTTCGAAATTAAAGTTCTGCCAACATTCCGGCCCGATAATGTAATTAAAACAGAGGACCCTGAGATATTCAAGTCATACATCATGAAACTGGAACTGGTGAGCGGAACCGAAATAAGGAACTTTAATGGTCTTCTAGAAGCATTAGATAAAAGACATAAGTTCTTTCATGATATGGGAGGCAGATTATCTGATAATGGTCTTGGCCGTTTTTATTTTGCTTCTTTCACGTTCCCTGAGATTGACAGGATTTTTAAGAATCTGCTTAATGGAGAGATAATCTCATCTGAGGAAGCTGAAAAATATAAAACAGCTGTGATGCTTGAACTCTGCAGATTGAATCATAAAAGAGGTTGGACTCAACAGTTTCATGTCGGCGCAATGAGAAATAACAATGCAAGATTATTCAGACAAATGGGTCCTGATACTGGATGGGATTCAATCGGTATAGCCCAGAATCCTTTGAAAATATCAAACTTCCTAAGCGAACTTGATAATAATGAGCAGCTTACTAAAACGATCCTTTATAATCTAAATCCTGCAGATAATGAGATGATGATAACCATGGCTGGGAATTTCAATGATGGTTCATCAGCCGGAAAAGTACAAAATGGAGCTGCATGGTGGTTCCTCGATCAGAAAAGTGGTATAGAAAAGCATCTGAAAGATCTCGCAGCAATCGGATTATTAGGAAGGTTTATCGGAATGGTCACCGATTCGCGAAGCTTCCTATCCTACCCACGTCACGAATATTTCAGACGTTTGGTATGCAATTTTGTAGGGGAAGAGGTTGAAAAAGGTCTTATTCCTGATGAGGAAGAACTACTAAAGCCTCTGATTGAAGGAATTTCATACAGGAATGCTAAGGAGTATTTTGGATTTTAAACCCTCTCCGAATCAAAAACATTATAAATGAACGAATTAAATTTAAGAGATAAAGTTGCAGTTATTACAGGTGGTGCAGGGATCATTTGTTCAACCATGGCTAAATCACTTGCCGCCCACGGAGTTAAAACAGTGCTACTCGATCTCAATAAAGATGCAGCAACTGAAGTTGCCAAACAGATTGAAAAAGAGTATAATACACCATCCATAGGAGTTTATGCCAGTGTTCTCGACAAAGCATCACTGGAGGAGGCATTGAAAGTCGTTCATGAGAGCTTTGGCCTTATTGACATTCTGGTAAACGGCGCCGGAGGTAACGCTCCAGCTGCCACCACCATAGTTGAAAAAATGGAAGGCACGGAAGAGGAAAACCTTGAAGAGACATTTTTCGGTCTGCAGATTGAAGGTTTTGAGAGAGTTTTTGACCTGAACTTTAAGGGAACATTAATTCCAACAATGGTCTTCGCAACAGACCTTGTCAAGAAGAAATCAGGAGTAATAATTAACATTTCTTCAATGAACTCGTACAGGCCCCTGACCAAAATTGCCGCTTATTCTGCTGCTAAAGCAGCCGTTAATAATTTTACACAATGGCTTGCTGTTCATTTTTCAAAAACAGGTGTCAGGGTAAATGCAATAGCACCCGGATTTCTTCTTACAAATCAGAATAGATTCCTCCTGATTGATGAGAAAACCGGTGGATCCACGCCGAGAGGAAGAAAAATATTAAACGGTACACCGATGGAACGCTATTGTATTCCTGAAGAATTAACAGGTACACTTATCTACCTTGTTTCTGATTTGTCAAAGTTCGTTACTGGAGTAGTTATCCCCGTAGACGGTGGGTTTAGTGCTTATTCAGGAGTGTGAAAGCTCAGGGCTGAATTTTAAGATAAAAGACAAAAGGGAAAAGACAAAAGTAAATCGTAAGAAATAATTACGTGTAACGAGTAACGAGAAACACGGAACTCGAAACTATAAATAAAGCAGAACAATGGCAAAGAATGTAATAGTTGCCCAGTCTGGCGGACCTTCGCCGGTTATCAACAGTTCATTACGGGGGATCATCGAGACATGCAGAATGTTCCCTGACAAATTCGGAAAGGTTTACGGAGGATGGCATGGCATTGAAGGAGTTTTGAATGAGCATTTACTTGACCTGTCAGCTCAGAACGAAGAGGAGATTGCCTTATTACGAAATACGCCTGCCGCAGGAAGCATAGGTACATGTCGATATAAGCTTAAAGATAATCAGCAAAAAGACTTCCACAGGATCATGGAAGTGTTTAATGCTCATAATATCGGTTACTTTTTCTATATAGGTGGAAACGATTCACAACATACGGCTTTTATGGTTAGTGAAATGGCAAAAAACAAAGGTCTTGATCTGATTGCAGTGGGAGTGCCAAAAACAATTGATAATGATTTGGGTGACAATGAATTTAAACTTATTGATCACACGCCGGGGTATGGAAGTGTTGCAAGATACTGGTCGCATATTATTCAGAATGCCAATGAAGAGAACTTAGGCTCGGCTCCGGCAGATCCTGTACTGGTTATCCAGGCAATGGGGAGGAGAATTGGCTATATCCCTGCTGCTGCAAGACTTGCCGATCCGGAGAGAAATTTGCCGTTGCAGATCTATATGGCTGAGTCAAAAGTATCTATCGATAACCTGGTTCATAATGTCAATGAACAGTTAAAGAAGGAAGGAAGATGTATTGTAGTTGTTAGCGAGGGATTTGACGTTGGCAGTATCGGTGAGGTAATTGATCCTTTTGGTCATACGTCCTTCGGATCGAGTCAGAATTCCGTCTTCCAGACTGTTGTTAATTACCTGAACAGCAAAGGATTAAAAACCAGGGGTGCGGCCAGGGGCCAGATTATGGGAACTGATCAACGGGATACCACAGCTTACGCCTCAATCGTCGACCTCGATGAAGCTTATAAAGTAGGACAAAAAGCTGTCGAGATATCTTTATACGAAGGGAACGGCTGGATGGCAACAATCCTGAGGGAACCTGGTTTTATATATAATGTAAGATATGATAAGGTTTCCCTTGAGAAAGTTGCATTATCTGAAAGAACATTTCCTGAAAAATGGATTGCCGAAAGTCGTTACGATGTTACGGATGAATTCCTTGCTTATGTCAGGCCACTAGTTGGTGAAGACTGGCCGTCAGTGCCAATGATCAACGGGAGACAGAGATTTGCAAGGTTTGAAATGAAATTTGCGGAGAAAAAGTTACCCGGATATAAATTAGAAGCTTACGAAAAATAATTATTTACATTCTTTATTTATAACATGAGTCCACAGGAACATTTATTAGCTTTAAAACCGGAGAAGGAGTTTTTTATAGGAATAGATTCCGATGGCTGTGCTTTTGATACTATGGAGATAAAACAGAAGGAGTGTTTTTGCCCTAACTTCATAAAGTACTTCAGAATGCAACCTGTTTCGAAGTATGCCCGGGAAACCTGGGAATTCGTGAATCTCTATTCAACTTACAGGGGATGCAATCGTTTCCTTGCAGTTATTGAGACTCTAAGACTTCTGACTACACGTCCCGAAATTAAAGCCAGAAACTTCAAGGTTCCTTCTTCTTCTCCTCTTATAGAATGGACAATGAAGGAGACGAAACTTGGGAATCCTGCATTGAAAAAATATGCTGCAGAAATAAATGATCCGTTCATTACACTGACACTCGAATGGTCACTGAAGGTAAATGAGGAGATCGAAAAAATGGTATTCGGAATAACTCCATTTCCTTTCGTAAAAGAATGTCTGGAGAAAATAAAACCAACAGCTGATATAATGGTCGTCTCACAAACTCCATTTGAAGCGCTTAAGCGCGAATGGGAAGAAAATAAAATCGACCATTTTCTGAGGATGATAGCCGGGCAGGAGCATGGAACTAAATCAGAGCATATTAAATATGCCGCAAAGGATAAATATCCCGGTGAAAAGATTCTGATGATCGGTGATGCTAAAGGTGATCTGAAGGCAGCGAAATCGAACGGGGCCCTCTTCTTCCCGATCAATCCCGGTAAAGAAGAAGAATCGTGGGAAAAACTCTATAACGAAGGACTTGACATTTTCTTTACCGGAACTTTCAAGGGTTCTTACGAGGATGAACTTATAAGAGAGTTTGAAACTTATCTGCCTGAATATCCACATTGGAAATAGGCGACAGGCTGAAGGTTACAGGCGACAGGAAAAACTAATCTTATGCCTGACGCCCATCACCTGATTCACGATTAATAAGGTTCCGGGAGTTTTGTAACAAAATTGAAATCTATATAAGTAATGATTTATTTTAAATCAGGTTCAGAGAATACAGTTCTTAACTCAAAAGATCTTGAGTCCGGAATTTATTCAGCACTGGAAAATCTGGGTGTCAGAAAAAAGGTACTTGTTGTTCCTCCCGACTGTACCCGTTTTCATTCAAGAGCCGGTGAACTTACTTCATATATATACAAGTATTATCAGGAAAATCTGAAAGATATCCTACCTGCCCTTGGTACCCACTCTCCAATGACTGACTTCCAGCTTGGTGAAATGTATAAAGGAGTACCAAAGTCACTATTTCGTGTTCATGACTGGAGAAATGATGTTATAACAGCAGGTATAGTGCCCGCTTCATTCGTATCTGAAATAACTGACGGCGCGTTAAACTATTCATGGCCCGCTCAGCTTAACAGACTGGTTTTCAACGGCGGACATGATCTTATACTATCAGTCGGACAGGTTGTCCCGCATGAGGTTATTGGAATGGCCAATTATAATAAGAATTTATTTGTTGGGACAGGGGGACCTGAAGGTATTAATAAGAGTCATTTTATCGGAGCGGTTTATGGCATGGAACGTATCATGGGAAAAGCTGATAACCCTGTCAGGTCTCTATTAAACTATGCCTCTTCAAATTTTACCAGCCACTTGCCAATTGTTTACGTACATACTGTCATAGGCCGTGATGAAGAAGGAAAGCTTGTGGTCAGGGGGCTTTTTATGGGTGATGATGAGGAAGTATTCAGACTTGCAGCTGATCTTTCCCTTAAGGTAAACTTCAATGTGCTTGAAAAACCTTTAAAGAAAGTTATTGTCTATCTTGATCCTGCTGAGTTTAAAAGCACCTGGTTGGGAAACAAAAGTATTTACAGAACGCGTATGGCAATGGCTGATAACGGGGAATTGATTGTCATGGCACCGGCTTTAAAAGAGTTCGGAGAGGATAAAGAGATCGACAGACTGATCAGGAAATATGGATATCGGGGTACACCAGTCACATTAAAAGCTCTGAATGAAAATGAAGAGCTTAATAATAATCTTAGTGCAGCTGCTCATCTGATTCACGGAAGTTCAGAAGGGAGATTCTCCATAACTTATTGCCCGGGATACCTTACAAGGGAAGAGATAGAATCAGTCAACTTTAAATATCGTAATCTTAATGATATGTTGAAAAAATACAATCCAAAAAATCTGAAAGACGGTTTTAATAATATGGATGATGGCGAGGAAATATACTTCATATCAAATCCCGCACTTGGATTATGGACATCAAAGCAACGGCTGGCATAAAAATTATTATTAAATTCAAAAAATGATAAACTGGGGAATAATAGGTTGTGGTAATGTCACTGAAGTAAAAAGTGGCCCGGCATTTAATAAAGTCAGAGATTCGAGACTGATAGCCGTTATGCGGAGAGATGCCTTCCTGGCTGAGGATTATGCCCGGCGACATAATGTTCCAAAGTTTTACTCAAAGGCTTTGGATTTAATTAACGATAAGGATATCAATGCAGTATATATCGCCACTCCGCCGGGAAATCATGCTGAATATGCACTTGAAGTTATAAAAGCCCGCAAACCGGTATATATTGAAAAACCAATGGCGGTAAACTATTCCGAATGTCTTAGTATAAATAAAGCTGCTGAAAAATACCGAGTTCCGGTTTATGTGGCATATTACAGAAGAGCTCTACCCGGGTTCCTTTTAATTAAAGATCTTATTGAAAATGGGGAAATTGGGAAAGTACGTTTTTTGATAATACAGTTGTTCAAGTCTCCTTCTGCAGATGAGAAAGCGGGAAAACCTTCATGGCGGGTTTATCCCAAGATTTCAGGCGGAGGACATTTCTTTGATCTGGCCTGTCATCAACTTGATTATCTTGATTTTCTTTTCGGTCCGGTTCAGAAAGTTAAATCGATAGCAGTAAATCAGGCGGGGTTATATAAAGCAGAAGATTTTGTTTCCGCTGAGTTTATTTTTAATAATAATATTGTTGGAACCGGTACATGGAGTTTCAGTGTTTCACTTGATAACGGCAGAGATACTATCGAAATTATTGGGGACGAAGGATCAATTAAATTCTCCACATTTAGCTTTGAACCGATTGTTCTTACTAACGAATCGGGACGTCAGGAATTTGTTAATGAACGTCCTGAACATGTTCAGTACAATCTTATTGAAAAAATAGTTCAATCACTTAACGGGCAGGGTGCATCTCCGAGTACCGGGATAACGGGAGCCAGAACCAGTAAGATTATGGATGATATTGTGGCAGAGTATTATAAAAAGGTAAAGGTTAAAGGCAAAAGATAAAAAACAAAGTAAAAAGATAAAAGTGAATATACTAATATAGAGGAAATTAGCCCCCCTTAGGGGTGTTGGGGCCAAAACCAGTATGATTAACGGGTAACATTTAATAAGTGACGAAAAATTTGACATAAAACAAAATATTATAAACACAAACTTTTAGCTATGAATAAATTATCAGATATCGGATTAATTGGCCTGGCAGTAATGGGCGAGAATCTTGTCCTTAACATGGAAAGTAAGGGATTCAGGGTTTCTGTTTTCAACAGGTCAATACAGAAAGTTGATGATTTCCTCTCTGGAAGAGCCAGCGGTAAAAATATTGTTGGCACTCATTCAATTAAGGAGCTTGTCGGAACTCTTGAACGTCCGAGGAAGGTAATGATTATGATCAAATCTGGTGATGCAGTTGATGAGATGATCAATACACTCATCCCCTATCTTACTCCGGGAGATATCATTATTGATGGCGGGAACTCTCATTTTCCTGATACAATCAGGAGAACTGCCTTTGTTGAAAGCAAAGGTCTTCTTTATATCGGTACCGGCGTATCGGGTGGTGAAGAGGGTGCATTACTCGGACCATCAATCATGCCCGGCGGATCAAAAGCAGCCTGGCAATTTGTGAAACCAATCTTTCAGGCAATAGCGGCCAAGGTCGAAGATGGCACCCCCTGCTGTGACTGGGTTGGTGAGAATGGAGCCGGTCATTTCGTAAAAATGGTTCATAATGGCATAGAGTATGGTGATATGCAACTTATTACCGAGGCTTATCAGATTATGAGAGATCTATTGCATCTGGATGCAGATGAGATGCACCTCATTTTTAAAGAATGGAATGAGGGTGATCTTGACAGTTATCTCATTGAAATAACCAGTGACATCCTTGCTTTTAAAGATTCAGACGGAAAACCTCTCGTGGATAAAATCCTTGACACAGCGGGGCAGAAAGGAACCGGTAAATGGACTGTTGTTACTGCTCTCGATCAGGGTATTCCTCTTACGTTAATTGGAGAAGCTGTCTTTTCAAGGTGCCTTTCTGCAGAAAAGAACGAAAGAGTAGAGGCATCAAAAATACTGCACGGTCCAGGTCCGGAATTTAAAGGCGACAAGGTTAAATTCATTAATGGCATAAAAGAGGCGCTCTATGCATCAAAAATTGTTTCATATGCACAGGGTTATATGCTGATGAAAGCTGCCGCTGCAGAATATAAATGGAAACTTAACTATGGAGGTATTGCTCTTATGTGGCGCGGGGGATGTATAATAAGATCGGCTTTCCTTGGTAAAATTAAAGAAGCATTTGATAACAATCCTTCTATTACAAACCTGCTTATTGCTCCTTTCTTTAAAGATAAAGTTGAGCAAGCTCAGAGTGGATGGAGAAATGTAGTGTCTGCTACCGCAATAAATGGTATCGCGATCCCGTCCATCTCAGCTGCACTGAGCTTTTATGATGGCTACCGTTGTGAAAAGCTATCGGCTAATCTCTTACAGGCCCAACGCGATTATTTTGGTGCACATACCTACGAAAGAACAGATAAACCAAGAGGTGAATTTTTCCATACAAATTGGACAGGCCGGGGTGGAACAACATCTTCTTCAACATATAATGTCTGATATTCATAACTTCTATCAACTCTGAACATGTCTGAAATCAAAAAAATTGGTAGTTACAGATGGACTGTCTGTGCATTGTTATTCTTTGCATCGACTATTAACTATCTCGACAGACAGGTGATCGGTATTCTTAAACCATTGCTTGAAAGTAATCTTAATATGGGCGAAGTTGCTTATGCAAATATTGTAACAATTTTTCAGCTGTGTTATGGATTATCAATGTTGCTAGCAGGGCGGCTCATAGATAAATTCGGGACGAAGATTGGTTACGGGATATCAGTTCTTCTCTGGAGTATTGCAGCAATGGGCCACGCACTTGCAAAGGGTGTTATTGGATTTGGATTCTGGAGGGCTTTATTAGGTGTAGGTGAATCAGGTAACTTTCCTGCTGCAAACAAAACAATTGCTGCATGGTTCCCCAAAAAAGAAAGAGCTTTCGCATTTGGTATTTTCAATTCAGGTACAAATGTGGGAGCAATAGTCGCTTCTCTTGCAATTCCGGCAATTATAATCAAATGGGGCTGGCAGGCAGCGTTTATTATTACAGGTGCTACTGGATTCATCTGGATAATTCTCTGGTTTATCTTTTATGAGATTCCTGAAAAAAAAAGAAAACTATCAGCAGGTGAACTCGAATATATCAAAAGTGATATAGATGAACAAAATGAAAGTGAGAAACCAGTTCCATGGATCCAACTTCTAAGATACCGTCAAACATGGACATACTTTATTGGGAAAGCAATGACTGATCCGATCTGGTGGTTTTATCTGTTCTGGATTCCAGGATGGCTTTCAACTGTAAGGGGAGCAGGTCTTGATATTAAATCATTTGGTATTCCACTTGTAGTTATATACTCATCCACTACTGTAGGAAGTGTTTTCGGAGGCTGGCTTTCTTCATTTTTGATAGAAAAAGGAATGTCTCCTTTCAATGCAAGAAAATACACAATGCTGATATTTGCATTACTTGTTACTCCTGTTTTCTTCGCACAATCATCCGGCGTAAGTACTTGGGGCGCTGTAGCTCTCATAAGTATTGCTGCTTCATCACATCAGGCATGGTCGGCTAATATTTTTACTACGGTATCCGATGCATTTCCAAAAAGGGTTATCAGTTCCGTTACCAGCATCGGAGGAATGGCCGGGGCTATAGGAGGTGCTTTCATTTCAGTTTTGGCAGGCCACATTCTTAACTTCTTTAAAAAGGCCGGCCATGTTGAAACGGGTTATACTGTCATGTTTGGAATTGCGGCCTGTGCATATATTCTTGCATGGATCATTATGTATGTATTTGCACCAAAAGTTAAAAAGGTGATACTTGATTAGCCTGAGCAGTAAAGATTAAAAATCATGCCTCCAAAAAAGTCAAGGATAAAGGATATCGCCAGGATGGCTGGGGTATCAATAGGGACAGTAGACCGGGTAATACATGAAAGAGGTGAGGTCGCTGAAAAAACAAGGCTGAAGGTTCAGCAAATACTGAAAGAGACCAATTACTCTCCTAATGTAATGGCACAAGCGTTGAAATCAAAAAAAAGATTCCATCTGGTTTCACTTCTGCCTGCACCTTCAGAAGACAATTCTTTTTGGAAAAAGCATCCACTAGGTATGGTCCGGGCTATAGAGGAGCTTGATCCCTTCCCGGTCACGCTTAGTCAGGTAACATTTGATATGGAAAGCGAAGATGATTTTCAGAAAAAAACCGTAATTGTACTTGGTCTTAAGCCCGATGGAGTACTTCTAGCACCAATCTTCAAGTCAGAATCTATCTCCTTTTGTTCACGACTTCAGGAAGAGAACGTACCATTTGTTTTCATTGATGAATACATTGAAAATACAAATTTTCTGGCTTACATAGGAGAAAATATCTTCCAGAGCGGAAGAGTTGCCGGACAACTTATTGATATGATCACTCCGGAAAAAAGTGATCTGTTGGTTGTGACTATAGCAAGAAATATCCAGAATGTTCATCACCTCACCAACCGTACTGAAGGATTTCTGAGCTATTTCCTAAAATCAGGCAAAAATAAAGGCAAGAAGATTATCATAAACATTCCTGAACCATCTTCTGATGATGTTAAAAATGCTATCGACAAAGCACTTATGGATAACCCCGGAATAGGTTCAGTTTTTATTACAGGGTCAAGATCATATCTCATTGCTTTATATCTGGAAAAGAGAGGACTAAAATCAATCGACCTGATCGGATACGATCTTCTGGACTTAAATGTTAAGTTTTTAAAATCTGGAATTACACGGTTCCTGATCGGTCAGCGACCTGAGGAACAGACATATAAGGGGATAAAAAAATTATTTGAATACCTGTCGATGCGTAAAATACCTGACAAAATTGAATATCTCCCCGTTGATATTGTTACATCTGAAAATGTGGACTCTTTTTTATAGTACAAATATAATCTCTCTCTGTTCCTTTGTGAGCCTTGGAGATAACCTTTGTGATAAAAAAAATCATATAACCACAAAGGAACTCGAAGTATTGCACAAAGTAACACAAAGGGGGAAAAATTGACTTAACCAAAATTATCTTGAAAACTCTTGGTAAATACTCATTCGGTCTGGGCGACAGATTCGGTCATCAGGGCAGTGCTCAATTAAAAGCTATTATAGCGGCATCTGAAAAAAACATTGATATAACGCCTGTCTGGAATAAATCAAATCGTGAACATACTACAATAGGAACACAACCTGTAGATGTCAGGATTGAAGCTGATTCGGTTACAAAAAATGCTGGATTTAATAAACCATATTTCGTTGATGCTGATCATATTAACCTCGATACTGTTGATCGTTTTATCGAATGTTCCGATTTTTTTACAATTGATGTTGCCTCTTATATTGGGAAAAAATCTGATGAGGAAGATATCCTTAAATTCTTATCAGGTGTTGAAAAGTACACAGGTGAACTGAAAATCGCGGGAACAAAACTATCTTTTAAAACTTCAATCTCACAGATAAGACAAATAGCAGAAAAGTACCTTTTTTCATCAATAAGAGCCCGGGTTATTTACAGGAAAATTGAAAAAGTTAAGGGAAAGGGCAATTTTGTCACTGAAATTTCAATGGATGAGATAACTCAGCCACAGACTCCTGTAGAACTCTTTTTCATCCTTAGGATGCTGGCTTATGAAAACATACCTGTTCAGACAATAGCTCCGAAGTTTTCTGGAAGGTTCAATAAAGGAGTCGACTATGTGGGTGACCCTCTGTTGTTTGCCAGGGAATTCGAATCTGATCTTTTGGTAATTGACTTTGCTGTTAAGGAATTCGGTCTGCCAAAGAACCTGAAATTAAGCATTCATTCAGGATCGGATAAGTTTGCTATCTATCCGCACATTTGTTCAATAATTAAAAAATATGACAAGGGGATACATCTGAAAACCGCGGGGACTACCTGGCTTGAAGAGGTCATCGGTCTTGCCGAATCAGGAGGGGAAGCTTTGGATTTTGTTAAAGAGATTTATATAAAATCGCTTGAGAAAATAGAAGAGCTATGCTCTCCGTATGCAGATGTTATTGAAATTAAAGTCTCATCGCTCCCTTCAAAATTTGAAGTTTCTGATTGGAACAGCAATAAGTTTTCAGATACACTAAAACATATACCCGGAAATTCAGATTATAACCCAAACATGAGGCAATTGATGCATGTTGCATATAAGCTTGCAGCCTTACAAATGAAGGATTTTATAAGGTTATTGGAAGCAAATGAGCAGACAGTTTCGAATTGCGTTTATGAGAACATCTATAACAGACACATATGCAGGTTATTTGATATATAATAAGACCTGTAAATGAAAAAAGGTGCAAATTCAGACTCTGCACCTTTTTAGAATAACCCTAAATCTAACTATCTCAACTGCTATGGTTCAAGTAAATTAATCCTGACTGCACCATGTACCTTTACGGCAACTTTTTATAAAAGTACATATGCCTCAATTGAAAAACAAATTCAATGGATGAACTGATGAGATTTAATGACAGACAGGCTTTTTTTACGGTTGAAAGAAAATCAATTCTCCAGAGTTTTGGCACCTGTGATCGGTTTTGCTTCTGTCTGATGAAGATCAAATACCATGATTTCGTTCATTCCTTCTCTCAGCCAGATGTATGGACAATAAAGTCTTTTTTGTGGCCCGATATTCCAGTACTGTCCCAGATTATGTCCATTAATCCAAACAATTCCTTTGGTATAGTTTGAAACATCTATATAAGTGTCAGAATATAAATTCCCTTCTCCCCTGGAGAGAACAAAATTACCTTTGAAAAAAACACCTGGTTTTTTAAGTGACTTTCCTGAGGATCTGAGATCCCAGATATATTTTTTGTCCATCGGAAGATTATATATCTGCCAGTTCGTCAATGCTGTTCCATTAAGGGTCACACTGTCAGTGATGCCTTTTCTGTCAATAAGGTTCTTACCAAAATTTATACGTCCCATAGCTTCTACGAATATCTCAAGTACAGGCACATCGACATCGCTTGGCGGGATATCAATGGAGTTTATTCCCTCTCTCCTGTCGAGGTTACCGATGTAATTGCCATTAAGAAAAACAGTTGCATAATCATGAATATCATTTACGGTAAGCTTCCCGTTTTTATGTCCGACAAGCTCAGTTTTATATAAAATGAAACCATGGTCCTGACCATAAGCTTCAAATGTTTTAGGTTGAATTGAGTTCACAGGTTGAGGAAGGTTATCCCAGACAGAAGAAAATGGCTGCATTTCTAATGAAGTTAATTCAATTGTAGGAACCGTAATCGGGATAGGAAAAAGCTTCTTCCCCTTTGGAAGATATGAGCCTATAAGTTCCCTGAGAGCCATGTACTTGGGGGTCGCCTGTCCCTGCTCATTTATAGGAGCATCGTAGTCGTAACTGGTAACATCAGGTTCATAACCTTTACCTCCGGAGTTGGCTCCTGCAGTATAATCAAAATTAGTTCCACCGTGAATAACATAAAAATTAAAGGATTTCTTGTTGTCCATAAGGAATTTCACCTCCTTAAGCAGATCTGCGGAATCGCGCTTTGCCCATTTCTCACCCCAATGAGTAAGCCAGCCTGGATAAGTCTCACTGCTGAAAACAGGCACTCCGGGGTTCACCTTCTCTGCAAGTGCAAAATCAGCTAATGAACTTCCGGAATCAAGGCCAACAGCACTTCCCGGAAGAGTACCGGCTTCTAACATTTCAGTTGTCGGACCATCTCCTGTGAAAGTTGGAACATCTATACCAAGGGAAGCCCATACTTCTTTTAACCTGAGTAAATAATTCTTGTCATTTCCGAAACTACCATATTCATTTTCAATCTGTAACATCAATAAAGGACCTCCCTTTGTTATCAAATACGGTTTTATAACTTCAGATAATTTCGCCATGTATCGTTCCGCAGCCGCCATATAACGGGGATCCAAACACCTTAATTTAATATCAGGCACTTTAAGAAGATATGACGGAATTCCACCGAGTCCCCATTCTGCACAAACATAAGGACCTGGTCTTAGGATTAGCCACATCCCCTCTTCCTGTACAATCTTAAAAAAATCACTTAAATTATGGTTCTCTGTTGTGAAATCGAAAACTCCCTCTTCAGATTCATGGTAATTCCAGAAGATATATGCTGATATTGTATTGCAACCCATAGCTTTAGCCATTTGAATCCTGTGTCGCCAGAATTCAGCCGGAATCCTTGCCGGGTGCATTTCACCGCTTATTATCTGAAAAGGCTGTCCGTCAAGAAGAAATTCTGATGTTCCTAATTTGAATGTATGTTTTGGTTTCTGAGCCTGAGCTGAAACAGAAGCCAGTAACATTAAGACTATTACTGATCCTAAAATACTTCGCATATAATTTTTTATTTACCACAGAAGACACTGAGTTTCGCGGAGTCCTAAATCCGTTTTTTTCCTTGTAAATCTGTGCAATCCGTGGTTAGTTGATTTTCTTTATTTCTAATTTCTAATTTCTGATTTCTGATCCCTGATTATCATATTGCCTGAAAGCTATGTAATTTGCTATAGAATCCGTCATGTTTCGTCATCAGTTCAGTGTGCGTTCCTGTCTCAACAATCCTGCCTTCATCGATGACTACAATAAGATCAGCATGTTGAATAGTTGAAAGCCTGTGTGCAATTACAATTGAAGTTCTGCTTTTCATCAGGTTAAGAATTGCATCCTGCACGAGTCTTTCCGACTCGGTATCAAGAGCAGAGGTTGCTTCATCAAGAATCAGTATCGGCGGATTTGCCATAATAGCCCTTGCAATACTTATTCTTTGCCTCTGTCCGCCACTTAGTTTATTGCCTGATTCACCAACATAGTACTCATAACCCTGATCGGTTTCCATAATGAAGTCGTGTGCATTTGCAATGCGAGAGGCATTTTCGACTTTTTCCATATCAGCTGTTTCAACTCCAAAAGCAATATTTTCTTTGAATGATGTATTAAACAGGATAGGTTGCTGGCTGACTATACCCATAAGGTACCTCAGGTCCTTTATCTTCAGATCGCGTATATCGACACCGTCAATAAGAATACTACCCTTATCGCTGTCCATAAACCTTGGAAGCAGATCTGCAAGGGTCGATTTTCCTGCACCGGATTTGCCTACAATGGCAACAGTCTGTCCTTTTCTTATTTTCAGGTTGATATCCCTGAGTACAGGTTCATTGTTATAAGCATACCATACACCTCTGAATTCAATTGAATCTTTAAACCCTCTGACAGAAATTGCGTTCTCCTTTTCTGTGATAGTCTCCTCAGCATCAAGTACCTGGTCGATCCTGTCAATTGATGCCATCCCCTTCTGAATAGCGAAATATGCTGTTGTTATGTTTTTTGCAGGTTGAATAATCTGAGAAAAGACAACCAGATAGACAATAAGACTGGGAGGTGTCATATTACCTGATCCATGCAGGACAAGATTGCCTCCGACATACATGAGAATCATGACAACTATTGTGGAAAGAAATTCACTGATTGGTGAGGCCAGATAAGCTTTCCGAATTACCCTCTTGAAAACTTTTGCATATTTTTCATTTGATTCAGAAAACTGAGCCTTCATCTTTTCTTCAGCATTGAAACCCTTGACTATTCTCAGACCTGTAAGTGTCTCCTCCACAATTGTCAGCAACCTTCCAAGATTTTGTTGACCCATAAGTGAGGATGATCTTAAAGTACGACTTGCACGTCCGATCAACCATGCACTGACAGGAAGAAGGGCAAGAGCGGACAGTGTTAACTCATAACTCGAAACAAAAAGGTAAATCACAAAAACCAAAATTAAGATTGGATCTCTGAACATCATTGTAAGTGAAGACATTACAGAAATTTCAACTTCCTGTACATCATTTGATATTCTGGTCATAACATCACCTTTCCTTGCATCAGTAAAGAACGACAGCGGAAGTCTGAGGATTTTGTCATAAAGTTTTCTACGGAGATCTCGTACCGTACTTGACCTGATAAATGCCATGCAGTTATTGGCCAGAAAAATGAAACCGTTTTTGAAGAGGCTTGCACCTATAACGATTATTACCACTAACATAAGTGCGCCCGATTGGCCGTTTTTATCAATAAAAACTGAAAGATAGTATTTGCTAAAAGCTTCAATGTAAACCGAATTTAAATGAAAGGGACCGGGATTGTTAACGACTGTCCCGGCAGGACTGAAGAGTACTGTTAAAAAGGGTTTTATCAGGGTAAACGTGAGAAGTGCGAACAATGCGCTTAAAATGTTGTAAAGGATATTTTTAACTGCCGACCATTTATAAGGTGCAAAATATTTAAGCAGCAATCTGATGTTAGTCATCTATACTGTTATTGATTAAAAACCTGTATAATTGAAAGGAGTGATTGCCTTTAGTTCCGATTTCACCATATCGCTCAGATCCAGATTTTCAATGAAGTTTGTAATTGATTCAAAAGTGATTTTCTGATTGGTACGGGTCAGTTCCAGAAGTGTTTCATAGGGGTTTGGATACCCCTCTCTTCTCAGTATTGTCTGAATAGCTTCTGCAACAACGGCCCAGTTATTATCAAGATCACTTTTTATTTTATCAGTATTTACAATCAGTTTATGAAGGCCTTTCAATAAAGAACTGAATGCGATTAAGGAATGGCCTATTGGAACGCCAATATTTCTTAACACTGTTGAATCCGTCAGGTCACGCTGAAGTCTCGATATTGGCAACTTCATTGAAAGATGTTCAAAAATTGCATTTGCATATCCAAGGTTACCTTCGCCATTTTCAAAATCGATAGGATTTACTTTATGAGGCATAGCGGAGGAACCTATCTCTCCTTTTTTTATCTTTTGCCTGAAATAATCCATTGAAATATAAAGCCAGAAATCACGGGCCATATCAATTAGTATAACATTTATCCTCCTCATATTATCAAATAATGCGGCAAGATTATCATAGTGCTCGATCTGAGTTGTGGGATGAGAGCGTTCCAATCCTAGTTCTTCATTAACAAAGTTATTGGCAAAGGAGAACCAATCTACATCAGGATAAGCGACTTTATGGGCATTAAAATTTCCTGTTGCACCTCCGAATTTAGCCGAATATGGAATCTGTCCGAAGTACTTGGTTTGCCCATCTATTCTGGCTATAAATACCTCAATTTCTTTTCCCAGCCTGGTAGGAGAAGCCGGTTGACCGTGTGTCCTGGCAAGCATTGGAATTTCCTTCCACTCATCAGCAAAAGCAGCCAATGTCTCTCTCAACTCATAAAGAATCGGGAAATAAACGTTTATCATCGCATCTTTAATAGATAACGGTATAGCAGTGTTGTTTATATCCTGCGATGTGAGTCCGAAATGAACGAATTCGCTCCACTTTCCCCAACCCGACTGAAAGAACTTTTCTTTCAGGAAGTATTCGATCGCTTTAATATCATGATTTGTGATCTTCTCTCTTTCTTTGATTTTTTCAGCATCGGTTAAATCAAAGTCCTCATATATTGATCTTAAAACTTTAAAATTATCTTTTTTAAAATCAAGAAGTTGAGGAAGAGGAATGCCGCACAGTGCAATGAAATATTCTATTTCCACCATCAGACGATATCTTATCAGTCCGAATTCAGAAAAATACAGGTCAAGTTCATCAACTTTTTGTCTGTATCTTCCATCAAGCGGAGAAATGGCAGTAAGAAAATTTAATTCCATTATTTATCAGATTGGGGTTTCACTTGTTATAAGTATACGTACAAAAGTACTATTTTAGATGTTGTAAACTATATTTAACTGTATTTTAACTATTTACATTTTATATTAACATCTCTCTATACAGTTTATATACATTTATTTATATATTTACTTTATCTGGCACTAAGATAGATAAAAACTACTATTTCCTGTTGACCATATCAAAGAACTTCTTCCTTTCATCTGCTGGCACGTAATAGCACCTTTTTTACCATCTTCAGAAATAGCATTTTTTAGGGAAAACCAATCCTAACTAAAAAATATCCAATGGCATAATGCTGTAAATGCTTATTCTTCAATAATAATCAATAAAATCCATTAATTCCGCAAACAGCGAATTGACCAGCCAGACAGTTTTCTTGAACCTAACCTGTTTATCGATCTGATAGCGTATTGCAATTCAAAGCACCAGGCGTTTGCCTCACCTTCCTGTGTAGAAGACCACCAGTACCCCTTGCTGCCAAGGTCGTAGAATTTCCCATCTTCGTACCGACCGCCACCCGCACGAGCAGTAAAACCGCTAATGTTGGTTGCCACTGTATTTGGTCTTTTCCAATGGGTTGTACCTATTTCTTTTAGTTTACCACCAGCAACACCTTCGCCTCCCAAATAGGTTGTCAGTGTTGTCCATTCTGCATCGGTAGGTACATGCCAACCTCTGGGACATAATTTATTTGTATTAACTGCGTACCAATTATACAAAGCACCATAAGTGTTTTTATTGGTAATTGCATCATTATTACTCCAACAATATGCAGGCGTAGATAAGTCCGTCCATGAAGTATTATCAGTTACCAAGGGTATTGTTTTACCATCATTGTATTTGGTAGTTTTTAAATTCTCCACCATCCAAACCTGCTTGCCAATGGTAACAGTTTTGTAAACATTACCGTTAATATCTTTCACAGTCTGTGCTTGTAATACAGTTAATCCTAAGCAAAACAAGGTTATTGCGAATAATATTACATTTTTGTGTTGCATTTTTAATCTCCTTTTTTAATTCGTGTCCTTTTGCTTCATAATTCACTGGTTTAAAGTTATTAAATTTAGACTTAATCAACAACCTTAGATTCGGGTAGTATTATATTTTATTTGGCTTTTGTCATTGTCTTTCATAACTTTATCATAATAAATAACTATCATGGCAAGTCTCATTCAAGGCTACGAATATGATATCTTCATCAGCTATCGCCAGAAAGACAATGAATACGATGGTTGGGTGACAGAGTTTGTGGATAACTTAAAACGGGAGCTACATGCCACCTTTAAAGAAGACATATCAATTTACTTCGATATTAATCCACAGGATGGACTGCTTGAAACGCATATTGTAGATGAATCGTTAGCTAAGAAACTGAAATGCCTGATCTTCATCCCCATTATCTCACAAACATACTGTGATTTAAAAAGTTTTGCATGGCAACATGAGTTTGTTGAGTTTAACCAACTGGCAAAGAAAGATCAATTCGGCAGAGATATCAGGCTTGCAAGTGGAAATGTAGCAAGCAGGATATTACTAATTAAGATTAATGACCTCGACCCAGAAGATAAAACTCTTCTTGAAAATGAAATAGGAGGAGTGCTTCGATGTATTGAGTTTATTTATAAGTCAGCAGGGGTTAATAGACCTTTGAGAGCAAATGAAGATCATCCTCAGGATAATCTAAATAAAACTTACTACCGTGACCAGATCAACAAGGTAGCAAATGCATTGAAAGAGATTATTGCCGCATTAAAGAAACATAGTCAGAAGGATGGAGAAGTTACAAAAAATGATCTTAACATAAAAACTGAACCCCAAAAGAATCTGAGAACCAAAATCATTATATCATCTGTTATAATATTGGCACTGATTGTGCTTGGTTATTTCTTAATCCCAACACTTTCTAAGCCAAAAGAACAGCTTGAAAAGTCAATTGCAATTTTGCCATTTAAATCACTAAGTAGTGACCCTGAGAAACAATACCTTGCTGATGGAACAATGGATGCAATACTGCTTCACCTGCAAAAGTTTAAAGATTTACGGGTATTATCGAGGACGTCAGTAGAACAATACCGTGGGACTAAGAAAACCACTTATGCCATTGGTCAGGAACTTGGTGTATCATATTTGCTTGAAGGTAGTTTTCAAAAATCGGGAGATAATATAAGGTTAATTGTCCAGTTAATTAAAGCAAGTAATAAAGAGAGTCATGTTTGGGCAAATGAATATGACAGAAACTGGAAAGACATATTTTCTGTTCAGAGTGAAGTTGCACAAACAATTGCAAAAGAATTGCATGCAATAATTACCCCTGAAGAAAAGCAACTAATTGAGAAAATACCAACAAACAACCTTACCGCATACGATTTTTACCAACAGGGAAGAGAAGAATATATTAAATATTGGATTAATAATAGTAATAAAGCAGCTCTACAAAAAGCTGAAGATTTCTATCATAAATCATTGAAATATGATTCAACATTTGCTCAGGCATATTCAGGTCTGGCAATGGTATATTGGTATAAGCATTATTGGAAAGAAAAAGAATATTTCTCAGAAAATTTTATGGATTCTGTTCTGATTTTTGCAAATATTGCTCTTTCACATGACTCTCATTTGTCTGAACCATATACTTTAAGAGGAAGATATTATACGGAAATCGGGAAAACAAAACAAGCTATTGAAGAATTTGATAAAGCCATAAAATTTAACCCAAACGATTGGATGGCTTACCACGAAAAAGGAGCATTCTATTATGCTACCGATCTTGTTAATAATATTAATTATCTTCAAAAAGCTGCTTCCCTTAATCGTGGAGCAGAATTACCTGCTTTATTAGGGGATATTGGTTGGGCGTATCTTTGTGCTGGATTCCCTGAGAAGTCTAAGCAATATTATCTTGACAGATTTAAATTAGATAACGATTCATTGACATATTATTATTTGTTAGGATGGACTGATTACTGGATTGCAAATTTCAGTAAATCTATTGAATTTGCAAAAAAAGTTTATGCGACAGATTCAATCAATGTGGACATATTGAATTTGTTAGGATTCGATTACGCATTGCTTGGTCAGTATAAAGAATCATTTAAATATTTTAAAAAGTTCATTGAAAGAATGAAAATTCAGGGAGGATTTGAATCAAACGAAATGCACCGTATAGGATATGTTTTCTGGCAAAATGGCTATAAAGAAGAGGCTGAATACTATTTCAATGAACAAATAAAATATTGTAACAGGGAGATTGAATTGAAACGAATGGGGGAAATTAATATTTATGCATATTATGATCTTGGAGGTGTATATGCATTCAAAGGAGAGAAGGTTAAATCGTATAAAAATTTAAGAACTTTTAATCAAATCCAACAAGTACCCCTATGGATGGCAAATTTAATCAAAACAGACCCTTTATTTAACAGCATCAGAAATGAACCAGAGTTTCAGCAGATAGCAAGAGATATAGAAGCAAAATATCAAGCAGAGCATGAAAGGGTAAGGAAATGGCTGGAAGAGCAAGGGATGTTATAAGCATTTTATGGTTTAGAATTAAGGTATTCAGGTTGCTTTCTTTATGTTCCTTTTTAAGAACTAAAACTAAAGTACTATTTTAGATGTTGTAAAAAAAGGGTATGGATAAAATCAGAATTTCAGCCGTCAAATATGCAAACACATATCCATTTATTTATGGATTGATGGAAAGCGGATTTGAAAAAAAGGT
>PLLX01000179.1 GCA_003141415.1 Bacteroidales bacterium | reverse complement strand
TATTTGTGCTATTTTTTTATAATATTGAATATCTGTACTTTAACTAATTTTACTTGTAGCTCACTTTTCATAAAGTGTCAACTTTTTTGACGCCACCGTTAAGCTCTTTGACACCTTTGCTTCAAAATCATCACGAGTGCGGTGGCAAAATTATACGATTTGAAAAGCCTTTGGTTGTGTGTTGGTGTTTCCACTATTTTTGGGCAGAATTACCGCTAACGCGTTTATATACATAATGAAAGTGATCATATACATACTAAAATTGTCAGATAAAAGTACTTTTTGTCTTTTCAGCTCTTGTACTCAAGGTTATGATTTTTTTATTTATTTAACCATCTAAATTAAAAGCCCCGGACAATTCCGAGGCATAAATTTAGTAACTCATTATATAAGGGAAATAGGAACTTTTATTGCCAGTCAATATCCTTTATAAGCATTTTGATTTCAGCGTCTATTTCTTCAAAGGACATGCTATCATTTGCGCTGTTAAATCGTTCAGTGAGATGAATTTCGTTAAATTATGAATGTTGTAACTCCGAGATTTCAGGAGGTTCATAACCGCATAACCTAAATACTTCATCAAACTGCTCCGGGGAGAAAAGGTTTTAAGAGGCATTTATTTAAAAACTTTTAACAGTCTTATTTTGAAAAAAAACTTCCTATTTGACATAATAAGCGCAATATTTTACTGATCCATGACCTTTTAAGCGAAAACGAAGACATAATGAATTGATAATAACTTAATTAGATTTCTATTTTACATATAATTAGTAATCAGTAAAGGCTAGATATCTGTTTGTGTAAAGAAAATTAAAAATATCTTTGTGAATAAACCCTCTTACTTTTCCGTTTGTGGTTTCTGCTACAGCAATGTTATCACCGATAAATAGTATCTGTCGATCTTCATCCTTAGCCGGTGATGATGTTCCTGAAGCTAATGCAATAGCCTATGGTCCAAAAGTTAATCCGGTGGCGCCTGCGCCAAGATTCCGAATGAATTTACGTCTGTTTGATTTCATGACATATAAGTTAAATTTTAATTCTATTGTTTTAAATAGAATTTCCCCTTTCCTGAGCTGGATTACTCAGTTTTCATTTTCCGGCTTTTGTTCAATTAATCGATTGATCCGGGTTTTGCTTTCTCTCCGGTCTTTACCCAATGCCTCAGCTCATCAAACGATTTCCCAATCTGTTCAGCGGTAAAAACACAATGTCCCTGACCATTACATAATTTAACGGTGAGAAAAAGATCCTTCCCTTTCTGGTGAACCATATTTTCAAAATTTACTTCTCCAAACTGTGGTGGTATTAACTGGTCATAGATTGTGTGCATCAGTATCACAGGATTCCCGATATCCCCTGTCCGATCGTATTTTTCAAAAATAATATCAGGACTGGCAGTCGCTTTAAAACGATCAACTTTTTTATTGAGTTCCCAGTCATTTGAAAAGCCGGTATAGATTGTATTGGTGTTATCATAAGGATTACCACCCGATTTTATCACAGCATCACGTAAAACTCCTTCACTGAAAAACAGGGAAAAAGGAATATCGCTGATCCTAAGGTAAAATTGACGGGCTAATTCTGCAGCTTTAACTGAATCCTTTGCAATGGCTTTTCTGATAGCTTCAATCTTAGCTCCCATCTCAGCAAAGCCGGTGGGTTTAAAATCAGTATGAATATCAATTAAAGTGCAGAGTGGTGTAATTACTCCGGGAAACAATGCATCGAATAATACATAAGTATCAAATTCTTTCCTGGTTTGTAAATATGGCCGACTCGACAATGGACACATTGCCAGAGCACCATTATAATTCTTACTGAAATTCTCCATTATTGCCAGCGCGACTCCCCCTCCCATTGACTGACCTGTCATAAAAGTAGAATCGGGGGCACCGTATTTATCGCCGAAATATTGCCGCAGAGCTTCGGTATCGTCTACACCCTGGGGTAGTGCAAAACCCTGATAGCTGTACGCTGATGCAGCTACAGCAAAACCTCTGTCAAGAAATATTTTTGCAATCTGGTCCAGCTGAGGCGAAGCGACTGCGGATGGAGACCCCATAAACTCATAACCATGTGCAAACATCACTAATTTATGTTTCCAATCTTTCGGAATATATATTTTATAATGAGCATGGTTTACAGTACCGGTATCTATCTTAGTGATGTTTTGGCTCTTTGCAGAAAGGAATGATAGAATCAGGGATACGGATAAAATAATTTTTCTAATCATAATAAAATTTTTAAATCAGGGACATGAAGGAACTGTATGTGATTCAAAATTATAATCAATCAGACAGCCCTTCATTCCGGTTATACCATTCTACTTTATTTTTATAAGAGCACCTCTTAATGGTGCGGCCGGCGGGGCTGGCATCCCCATCATTAATCCACCTGGTTTTTGTTCAATTGATACATTCACAGTACCGTTGAATTCTGAAAACTTACAAACTATCGTTTCCGAACCAAGGCTTTCCTCTACAAAACGGGCAGTCAATTCAATCGTATTTTTATTAGTCCATGAGTAACTGGCTGCAACTCTGATCACAGGCTGTGTTAATTTATAATTCGCATCAATTGACTTTGAAACAGGACGGGGAGAAGCTAAAAGAGCTGATGATACTGTATTTGAAAATTTCCATCCTTCTGCTGCGCACTTCACAATAGATATATTGTCATCCCTTTTAATGGCAAAGCTGCATTCTCCTTTGTTAAAGGTAAAATAAACGGACTGGATATTGTATATGTTTTTTTCAAGAATGAACTCTTTTTCTGAAATTTTTGATTCCAGTTCTGATTTAGATGCAACAGCAACAAACGGTTTTAGATACAACATTGCTTCTTTTTTCTGAAGAGTACTTAATAACTCAGAGTTTTCAGGCAAAGGTTTTTCAGATTTTATTGCCGGTATAAGATAATTATGCACAAGGTTCAATTCATCCTGAGTATTTTTAGCATTGGCTGTCAGAACTACGATAGCATCTTTATCAGGAATAAGTACGACGAACTGTCCTCCCAATCCATCCAGTCGAACCGTATTGTTTCTGCCCCGCCACATCTGGTAGCAATATCCCTGCCCCCAGTCGCTCTGCTTTAAAGAATCTTTATTAGCCGATAAGCTTGTTGGAATTTTAAATGAAGTAGCTTCCTTCACCCATTCTTTAGGAATAAGCTGTTTCCCGTTCCAGACACCATTCTGCAATAATAATTGTCCGAATTTTGCCATGTCTTCTGTTTTGAGTCTCAGCCCGATCATTCCCAGGTTTATTCCCTGCGGGTTAAGATCCCAGTCAATTCCTCGGATTGCCAAAGGCCTGAAGATCCTGGTTTGCAGGTAATCAAAAACTGTCAGGCCTGTAACCTGCTGGACGATGGCTGAAAGCATAAAAGTGGCCATATTATTGTACTTGAATATTGTCCCTGGTTTATGAACCGGTACACTGTTCAGGAAAACAGTTATCCAGTCGCCACCGGTTCCCATCGCCCTTGGTTCAGGATCCTGTCCGACTGACATTGTTAATAGATTCTGTACGGTCAGTGCTTTCATGTCATCGCTGACTGAATCAGGCTGAGAATACGGGAAAAAAGAACTAACCTTGTCAGTGATTTTTAACCTGTTCTCCGAAACGGCAAGTCCTATTGCTGTTGCTGTAAATGTTTTACTGGCTGAGAACATGATATGCTTCTTATCAGAGCCATACGGATCCCACCAGCCTTCGGCTATAACTTTACCGTGGCGTATAAACATAAAGCTGTGTAATTCAACTCTGCCGGTATCTACAGCATTTAGAAAATCGATGATCTGTGATGAAGATACTCCTTCATTTTCAGGAGTACTTCTGAGTAATTTATAAGTATCCTGTCCATATAGGTTAACGAATAAACAGGCGTTAACCATCATTATCAGACTTATAGCCAATATCCTAATCAGACTTTTCATATAATTATTCATTTATAGTTCCCTGATCCAAATATTCCTGAATGTTGTCGGATTGCCATGCTGCTGCAACTGAATTGGTCCGTCGCCATGTTCCTTTATTATATATTGCGGGATACCGGGAGATACAGTCGGACCCTGTATGGCTACATTGTTCTGAACCAATACTCCGTTATAAATAATCGTAATTCTTGGCGGGGTAAAATAAGTTCCACTGTCCTTAAAACGCGGAGCTGTATAAATGATTTCGTAAGTCTGCCACACTCCTTCTTTTCTGCTCGGATTTACTAATGGAGCATATTGCA
This sequence comes from Bacteroidales bacterium, assembly GCA_003141415.1. Lineage (GTDB taxonomy): Bacteria > Bacteroidota > Bacteroidia > Bacteroidales > VadinHA17 > LD21. The sequence goes on along the minus strand of PLLX01000179.1, from coordinate 12,313 downwards.
TATAAACAGCACCCGCCTGACCGTTACGGTATGTACGATTGTCGTAGCTGTCAAGTATCTGGACTTCATAATTCCCCTGGATAATTACACCACTGTTCCCTCTGTCCTGACCTGTAACTGTTGCAGGTAAACCGGCTGGAGTCTTCCATTCTATATGAAGCTGAAAGTCTCTGAAAACCCGTTTTGTCTGTGCGCTGCCCGAAGAGCTGGTCGGCTGCATGCCACCGTCTTTCATTATCCATGTTATCGGTTTTTTCTCACCTGGTCCGCCTGGTCCCCATGTAATTTCTTCCCACTCATTAAGATCCTTACCATTGAATAAAACTATAGCATCTGATGGTGGATCACTGTCCATTATGCCTGGTTCTATTTTTGTAACTTCAGGATCCATAATATGTTTTACATTGGTAAAAAACATATTCTGCTGCATAGGTGTCAGGGAATCAAATGACCTGGTGAATTTTTTTATAATTGCTTCCTGTTCAGCAAAATTAATCCGCATCTGCCCCTGTGGCGCTTTCTGCTGGACATTTGGTGTTGATTTTGATCCGGAAGTTTCTGATTGCAGTACCTTTTGTGCGTTGCTAACCGTAAACGCAAACAACGGGAAAATTAAGATAATTAATTGTTTCATTGTAATTAAAGAATTAAAAATTATAAAACTATACTTATATGTTTTTGATTGAATAATTAAAGAACGATTACCATAACGCATTGTCTACTTAGTACTTTCAAAGAGGATTTTAATCAGATGATTTATAAAATTAGATAATATTCTAACCATTACTGCTATAATACTTATAAAATCATGCGGATTTGTACTGCTAATTGTAACTTATTAAATTATAATGACATAGACATTCTAAAGAAACAGGAACAGCTCTGTTCATCAAACAGGCATTTTAAAAGGAATTCCAGCTGTGGACCATCTGATTAAAGGAACCTACCTCAATTAAGCTATTTATGGTTCAGCCAATATTAATATTTCAGTTATATCTGATATTAATTAAAGGTTAGATATTTCGTCAGCCTCGGCTACAAAGAAAAAGCCGATCGAAGTGAGGCTTAATCCTCCATATTTTTTACCCTCAACCCCCCCAAAGGGGGCTTAAGAATTAAGAACGAAGAACAAGCGAATAGTGAAGTAAGAAGTTCTACATTTTGAATTCGTTTGTTCAATTGTTCAAACTTCAATAATTTCTTAACCGCATTAGCGGGGCAGGGCTTTTTCTTTGTTAAGCACCCCAAGAGGAGATATTGCATGGTTAAGCCATGGTATGATCTTACACAAATTTCCAGGTGAACACTTTATATTAGCCTAGGTGAAAAATTACTTTCATTATTCCAAAACCTGATAGGGAGCAAGATTATATGGAGATTATTTCCAGTTTCTTGCCTTCCGTCTGTTCATAAAGCTGTTTTGCCAGCTCGGCCTTGTCATGGCTGAAGGAATGATCCATAGAATAAGCTATCATATATGATTCATAGGCTTTATCGTATTTTTTAACATACATATAATAATCTCCCTTTGAGTCGTACACATTCGGATTCTTCGGTTCAAGCTCAATATATTTGTCGAAAGCCTCTTCCGCCTTATCATTCTGCTTTAGCGCCAGATATGCATATCCTAGCTGATTGTAAAAGGTTGCAGGATTGGAAGCGATTTTAACTGCTTTGTTTAAAGTCTCAACAATGCCGACAGAATCTCCCGCGAGTGATTGAAAAGAAATCAGATTATTATATGAATTGGGATCATTTGGATACATAACCACTAGCTTTTTCCCAAGGTCGGTAACATTGGCATGATCCTGTTTCAATCTGACCAGAGCCTCTTTCAGAAGTTCCTCAGCATCACTGAGTTTAGCTTTGCAATTTATTGCAGCATTGGCATATTCGTCAAAATTATCACCAGATCGATTCAGTAGATAATAAGATGCCAACTGGTAATTAACCATGAAAAAATCCGGATCCTGATTAAGAGCTTTTTTACAGGTTTCAAGTGCTTTATTCAGGTCAACATCATCAAAGTACTTCATGGCCTGGTTATAGTACGACAAAGCCGCTTTGGAATTCGTTGTAACCGGTATCAGGTTTCCTCCCTCTTTTTGGGAAAATATCAATGTTCCTGTTAAAAGGAATATCGTCAAAAGAAACATCCTCTTCATCTTTCTGAATTTTTAGTTAACTGAACTTTACTAATATTTAAAATTATTTATACAAAGCATAAATTCACTTATGAACTATATATATAACAAATAAAAACGCAAATCTGTTTAATAAATATATAATTGATCCGATTTTTTTGTTTAAGTGATGAAAGAGTCCTATTGTTCGTGAATTTTAGTTCACGCATTTTCAAAACGATCGTCCCTTTAACGCATGGAAGCTTCTCAACTTTAAATAGAGAAGTAGCTGTATAAAATAGGAAGTCTATTATGTTTAGCTCATCAAGTTGCATTTTATTGTAATAAATTTGTTTTATTTTTACTATAGTTCCAAAAAACTTCCTGCGATGAAAAAACTGATGCTTCCCCTGTTCCTCTCTTTAAGTTTAATGCTGTTATCCTACTCAACGGATAATATAAAAAACGGATCCATCAATAATCGCAATCTTGCATTTGACACGGGGTGGAAATTCCTGCGCGACAGTGTGGCCGGAGCACAAAATCCTTCGTTTGACGACTCCGGATGGCGTATCCTGGATCTGCCACACGACTGGAGTATTGAGAATTTTGCCGATAATGATAATGTGGATCATATTGGTCCCTTTACCAAAACAAGTGAAGGAGGTGTTTCCACAGGTCATGTAAAAGGTGGCACCGGTTGGTACAGAAAACATTTCACACCGGATGATTCATGCAGGATGAAAAATGTATCTGTCTGCTTCGACGGTGTATACATGATAACCACTGTCTGGGTGAATGGAAAAAAGGCAGGGGATCATTTCTATGGATATACCCCTTTTTCGTTCGACATTTCAGGGCTGCTGATCCCGGGATCAGATAATGTAATTGCTGTTGAGGTAAAGAATCCGGGGAAGAACAGCCGATGGTACAGCGGATCAGGGATATACCGTCACGTTTGGCTCACAATAACCAATCCGCTCAGAGTAGCTGAAAACGGTCTGTATGTTACAACAAACTTACTTTCAAAGGATACAGCTCAGATTCAGCTGTCAGTTAAACTTAAAAACAGCGGTCACGAAAACTCTGAAGGAAAGCTTGTAACTTTTATCAGTGATACGGATGACCGGGTTATTGATAAGACAGAGAAATCAATAGAGATAGAGCCAGACGGAACACTATCAGTTGAACAGTCACTTAAGATAACAAAACCGTCTCTCTGGTCGGTTGACAATCCCCACCTGTATCGCGCCACTTCCCGGGTCGTTGTAAAAGGGAAGATAATTGACAGTTATTCAGTGCAGTTTGGAGTAAGAACACTTGACTTCAGTGCGGGTAGAGGTTTTCGCCTTAATGACATTCCACTTAAGCTTAAGGGTGCATGCATGCATCATGACAACGGTTTGCTTGGCTCTGCAGCTTTCGACCGCGCAGAGGAAAGACGGATTGAAATAATGAAAACCAATGGGTATAATGCCATACGTACCAGCCATAATCCACCATCGAAACAATTTCTGGACGACTGCGACAGGCTTGGAATGCTTGTAATCGATGAAGCATTTGACATGTGGGAACATCCAAAAAACCCCTCGGATTACAGTAATTATTTTAAAGATAACTGGAAAAATGATCTGCAATCGATGATCCTTCGTGACCGTAACCACCCCAGTGTGATTGCATGGAGTATAGGTAATGAAATTTACGAACGGGCCGACACTTCAGGTCAGCGTATCGCAGGTCAGCTGGTCAGGGTTGTTAAATCTCTCGACAATTCACGTCCTGTTGCTGCAGCAATCTGCTTATTCTGGGACCATCCCGGTACAGATTGGTCAGCCTCAGCAAAAGCTTTTGCAAGTCTTGACGTGGCAGGATATAACTACGAGTGGAGAGAGTATGAAAACGATCATAAGAAATACCCCGATCGAATAATGGCAGGTACGGAGTCTTTTCCGATTGAAGCATTCGAAAACTGGCAGCAGGTGGAAAAAGATTCATGGGTTATAGGGGATTTTGTATGGACGGGTATGGATTATCTTGGAGAATCGGGCATCGGCCATGTGTATTATGACGAGAATGCCAGCTTCAGTATGCCCTGGCCCTGGTATAACGCCTGGTGCGGCGATATAGATATCACCGGACAAAAAAAAGCTCAATCTTATTTCAGGGATGTTGTATGGGGCAGAAGTAACCTTGAGATGGCAGTTCATGCACCACTGCCAGCAGGGAAAAAAGAAGCTATTTCATACTGGGGCTGGCCGGCTGAATATCAGAGCTGGAACTGGCCCGGAGAGGAAGGAGATACATTGCAGGTATCTGTTTATTCACGTTGCCAGGAAGTGCGTCTTGAGTTAAATGGAAAAGTGATAGGGCAAAAACAAACTTCTGACGAAACCAGGCTCACCGCAATATTCGCCGTACCATACTCAGCAGGAGAGCTAAAAACTATAGGAATGATAAATGGGAAGGAAGTCGCAACAAAGGTGTTCAAAACAGCCGGAAAGCCTTCTCACCTAATATTATCAGCTGACAGGAACCGGATTAATGCTGACCGTAACGATCTAGCTTATGTTTCAGTTGAAGTCAGGGACAAAGATGAAAATCTTGTCCCGAATACTGACATAAATGTTAAATTCACGGTATCAGATGGCGGTGAATTGCTTGCATCAGGAAATGCTGCACCAGATGATATGCGAAGTTTCCGCAAGCCTGAATGCAAAACCTTTAATGGGAAATGTCTGGCTATTATCAGACCCTATGCAAAAGCTGGTTCAATAAAGGTGAATGCAGAAGCAGTTGGACTTCCGAACGCTATGATTGAGATCCAGACCAGGTAAATCGAAAGAATGGGAAAATGGCTTTCCTTTCTTTAGGGTATTCGGGAAATTTCTTTATATACCATTTGTGATGGTCAAGAGCCCTTGTTGTCAGATTTACTAATGTCCAGATCAGAAAAGAGAGAGCAGGCAGATTAAAGGCAACAAGAACATAGCCTGTCCATGAAATAATTTCACCGAGAAAATTAGGACAGGAAACATATTTAAAAAGTCCACCGTAAGGAATTTTATATCCGTTACCTGATGCCGGACGGAGTTTAATCAGTATTAAGTCGTGATATTTATTAATGACAAATCCTGTTAAAAATAATATTACACCAACTATCAGGCGCAGATCAATTAATACACCTGATCTGTATTCAGTTGCAAAATATACAAACCAGTAACCATTCAGAAACCCGTTGATTATATTAAATATGAAAGCAAACAAGACAATTATTGCCGGAATTTTCTTTCTGGCTGTTCTGATCTGAAGAGGGAAAATAAGGACTCTGTGAATATAATGCAATCCCCAGAGTAATGCGGGTATCAGAACAAGTAAATTGAACAAATTCGCTTTAAATACTACAAAATATCCAAAAATGGCTAAAGATGGTAACTCCATTAAAAACCATCCGAACCTGTTGTTAATCATTGGCCCCCAGTTGTTCTTCGAATGTCTGCCGTAGGGTTGGGTGACTTTTAGAAGTATCGGAAATATAATAACCGCAACAGCGATCCAAATCCAGCAAACCAGGTTAAATGTTTCGCGTGATATCATATCAGTTTAATAATTTTTTCTCTTTGTACCAGTTAAATGTGTCACGAAGTGTTTGTTCAAGAGGTCGAGGTTCGTACCCCAATTCCCTTCTGGCTTTTGCATTTGAAATATTAGAAGGGGAATTGACCAGAATGTCAAGAGACTGATTTGTATATAAAGGTTGCGTATTTGTTACTGAGGAGTAAACCTTAAAAAACGGACATGCCAGACGTGCCAGGGAAACCGGGACAATTACAGGAATTTTACACCCGGAAATTTTACTTATCATTGCAGATAACTCCTGAAGAGTGCAGAATTCCCCGGAAAGGATATAATTTTCTCCTTTTCGTCCCGATTCAATTGCGTTTATTGAGGCTGAAACAACATCACGTACATCAACCCAGTTGTACCCGCCGGAGATCATAAAGGGTAATTTATTCTGATAAATTTTTAGAAGTGCCTGACCCAGCAGAGAGCCTTTGTAGTCAAATGGACCAATCACCGCTGTAGGATTTAATATCACAGCATTTAATCCCTCTTTCACTGCTTTCATTACTTCCCTTTCACCTTCAGCTTTTGTAAACTCATAGATTATTTTATTTGATTTAACCAATGATCTGCTTTCGTCAAGCAACTGATCCGGAGATCCAATCTGAAAAGCATGAATACTGCTAAAGTGAATGAATTTTCTGACCCTCGAGTGATTAGCTGCCTTTATCATGTTTTTAGTACCTGTCACGTTGGTTTCATAAACCTGCTCTGAAGATTTGTTCTCAATGGCAATCTGAGCTGCAAGATGAAAAACAACATCCACTCCCTCGCAAAGGTTTACTAGAGATTCAGGTTCAAGCAAATTTCCCCGGATAAGCTCCACATCCATTTCATGCGGATCGTTGCTGGAATTATAAACCAAAACTTTTATCTCAGCCCCATGTTTTTTTAGTTCCTTGACCAGGCAATTTCCGATATGTCCACTGGCTCCGGTGACAGCAACTTTCATAAGAAATTCTATAAATTCTAAGGTTAAAGCTAAACTTTTTGGACAAATAAGCAAAAGAGATGTTTATCCAAAAGGAGTTTTAAAATGGAATTTAAATATACGAATATCGTCTCGATAAATCAATATTGTAAATAGGAACCCGTGCAATCAAGGATGTTTATCCTCAAAAATAACCTGACCTTGTCATAAACAGTTCCTTTTCAAAAAATGATTAAATTTGTTTTCGCACCTTACTACGAATATTATGCCCATCCGGATAACCTTTTAAACCTCACTCAATGAAAAGATTTATTTTTTTCTTCGCCCTGTTTTTGGCCAGTTTTTCCATGAACTCTCTGTCTTTGGCACAAACCGTTTCTGCACAGGATCAATGTCTTAAACTAGGTAGAGGAGTTAACATCCTCGGCTATGATAAAGCATTCTGGCAAGACTATGAAAAAGGACGGTTCAAAGAATCGTACTTTAAAATGATCAAAGACGCAGGTTTTTCTACAGTCCGTATAAACTTGAATCCATTCACACAAATGGATAGTCAGAATAAAATCAACCCCGGGTGGCTGGAAACACTCGACTGGGTGGTTACCAAAGGCCTTGACGCGAATCTTATGATCATCCTGGATTTGCACGAATACACAACGATGGCTGATAATCCAGAAGCAAAGAAAGAGATGTTCCTTTCATTCTGGAAACAGATTGCACCCAGGTATAAGGACAAATCCGCCAATGTAGTGTTTGAACTATTGAATGAGCCCAACCAGAAGCTGACCTTGGAAATGTGGAACTCATTCCTGGCAGAAGCCGTAAAAATCATAAGGGAGTCTAATCCTGAACGTACCCTGATCATTGGACCCGGTAACTGGAACGGTATAGAAAGTTTGAATACACTGAAACTACCGGAAAATGACCGGAACATCATTGTAACAGTGCACTTTTATCATCCTATGCGGTTTACCCATCAGGGAGCAGCATGGGCTGACGAATATAAAAACCTGAGTGGTATAAAATGGACAGCTACCCCGGATGAAAAAGAGGAGGTAAAATCAAAGCTCAAAGTTGCCTCTGACTGGTCCTTGAAAAACGACAGACCAATATTCCTGGGGGAATTTGGCGCCTACGACAAAGGGGATATGGATTCAAGGGCGCGTTATACCGCCTTTGTGGCCCGCACTGCGGAAAAATTAGGATTTTCCTGGGCCTATTGGCAATTCGACAGCGATTTTATTGTCTATAACATTGATAAGGAATGCTGGGTTGAACCCATCCTGGATGCTTTAATGAACAGGTAGTTATTTTACCCATTTAAAGTTGATAAATTCGTAATTCATCTGATCAATTTCAACAATATGAAGGGTGATTATCTGCAATCCTTTTTTCAAATCTATCCGCAACAAAGAAAAAGCCTTACCTTGAAACAGCATGGCTTTTTCTTCGTTAAGCACCCCGGAGGATCATATGCGAAGTGAATAATCCTCCATACCGAATTACCTTCTTCCACCACCGTGGAATCCGCCTCCTCCATGGAATCCACCACCAAAACTCCGGTGTTCACTGAATATGATAGTACCTCCCCATCCCCAGCCATAGTAAGGCAAGCCAAAACCGAATCCGCCATAGTATCCGAATCCTCCCGGCCATCCATAACCATAATAGGAATTTGCATATCGCTGATTTTGCTGAGCTGCCCTGATTTTAGTTTCTTCCATGTAGTTTAAAACCGAATCCTGTACCCCTTCATCACGCAGCTTCACAAGTTGGTCCGCTCTGAGAGAATAAGCTGTATGTGATTGTTTAATTTCTCCGATAATATCCTTTGAAGATACGCTGTCTTTACTCATCTGGATGATATCAGACACTGATAAGAGTTGTGCATTTTCAGGATAAGGGCGGTATACAATACAACTTTGCAGGCTCACGATGGCAGCTACAATTAAAGTGAAGCAGATCGCATGTTTAAAATTAATAATATTTTTCATTTTACTTCCCTCCTCGATCTTTCTTTTTAATACTTTAAGTTATTCTTTATTATCAAAACAGAATACAAATTTTATGCCTGATTGTTGATAAAATACGAAATTGATGTTAATTAAGTGTTAATTAACCAGAGAATTCAGAAGAAGCTTTTAACATTTCAAAACTTCTGATAATCGATACCGGAAATGAAGGTTTCGAACTGATTTGGAAAGTCAGTAATTGATTTCTAACGTTAGTCCTTATTTATACTTGCTTCAGCTTTTTTCGACTCCCTGAGTATCAGGTAAATGAAAATACTTATAATCGCTGCAAAAAAGCACCATACCGAAGTAAGATACAGTTTGTAAAAAATCGCCGCTGTCAGACATGATAAAGACATTATTATGCCCAGCAAATACATTCTCTTTATACGTGAAACAAAAAATGGAGCTATAGTGACTGCAAGGTAAAACATAAATGTCGGTAAAGCACGTGATTGTGGGGATTCAGTATTATACATGCTATGACAATCCAGAATCTGTGATGTTACATTGAAAAAGAACAGGTAGTAAGCATAGTACAACGACAATAATATGCCAATAACAAGCAAGACCCGCAATACCTTTTTTCTACGGGGTTCTACTTCCATTAACAAAACTGAAAGAGGAATTACGAACGACCAGAGTACCTGGGCTGTAATTAAAAAAACATAAGTGCTGATTTTCTTAACAATAACAAAATCAGTACCCGATAATGTAATCCATAAACACCCTTCCGCTAATTGTTGAATCCCAAAAAGCAGGGGAATAATAGCAAATACCCTCTGGGAGGGTTTATATACTTCCTTAACTGTAGCAACTCCAATTGCCGAAATAACAATACCCGATGCAAAACTTGCTCCTGCTGAAAAACACATCTTCCTTCTCTCTTCTGTTATTTGGTAATTAAGTATCCCTACATTCAAACCTGCAGACAAAACTCAAAAATACTATATTAGTAAAACAATTTTATCTGATATTGGCTTTTTCTTGAGTGTGGTTAGTGAGGTATGAGGTAAAAAATTTATAAAATCTTGATTTTATTATTGTTCAGATTGAATTAAGCATTTTTTCATAAATTAGCGTTGGAAAAACATTTATGATGAAAAAGTCAGTACTAATCCTTTTTACAGCTATGATATTCAATTCAGTCATTCCTCAAAAAGTACCCTCAGTTGTATCAACAGTCGATCTCAACAGATATATGGGTATGTGGTATGAAATTGCCCGTCTTCCCAATTATTTTGAAAGAAAATTAAAGTGCGCTTCCGCCACATATACTCTTCGTGATGACGGAAGAATAACAGTATTGAATAAAGGAAATTATTTAACTGATCCTCAAAAATCGACCTCTTCAAAAGGGATAGCCTGGATCCCTGATAAGAAGAGTCCGGCAAAACTCAAAGTTCAGTTTTTCTGGCCATTTTCAGGTGATTACTGGATAATGGAGCTGGATAAAGAATACAGATATGTCCTTGTGGGGGGTCCTTCACTTAAATACCTCTGGATACTCTCCAGAGAAAAGAAAATGGATGAATTAACTTATAATATGTTGCTCAGGAAAGCTATCGACAACGGATATGATGTAAAATCTATAATCAGGGTTCAACAGGACTGTAATTGAATACCCCCTCGCCTTTCAGGCACTCCCCTTTTGGATTCTGGTATTCGAAATACCCCCTCACCCTTCGGGCACTCCCCCTTTGCAGGGGGAGAAAATTCTGCATTTAAGTAATACTCACCTTAAAAAAAGCGTATTTTCGCCCTTCAAGGGGAGATGTCGCGAAGCGACAGAGGGGTATTCCGTCACAATACAGAATTATCTAGAAAAGCCCACTCTAATTTATCGGAACATAAACCAACTCAATCCCATAATTTTTACCAAGATTCCTGCTGTATTTCTTTTCAGCAGCATTGTTCCAATGCTCCATTACCCCCAGACTTTTCAATCGTGTACCGTCACGTTCAGGATCATAGACAGTTTTGGAAGGTGGATTATCAGCAAGGGCAGCTTCAACCAAATATTTTTCTGTATATGCTATACCTGCCAGATCGGGCCACTCCGCCCTTAAAAAGTCAATGCCTACGGCATCTACTGCAACTCCATCCTGTGATGCAAAAAGGCTTGAACACCAGCGGTTATTAAAAGGCGCCATTCTCCATTTATCTTTTATCAATGGCGGACCATCCTGGGAACGGGCTCCATAGAAACCATCAATCATAAACAATATTGTTTTCCCACCCAGATCTTTATGCCCCAGGAAGTCTGTAAAGGTCATGTATTTATCTTTCCCCTGAAGATCCTGATTGAAGTTATCATGAGCATTTTTCCTCCAGCTACGATCTATACTCGTCGCTCCGTAAAAGTTCTTTGCGCAAAGAGTAACTCCCTGGCCAACATGCCCTTTCAGTAAGGCAATGTTGATAATATAATCAGCCTCCACTGCACATGATGCAAGTCCTGTTGCCAGCTTCCCGTTATCGACAGAATAGGAAATTGCTTTATCAACATAAGTGGATTTGATTCGTCCCTCGCCCCCTTCATTATCAACAAAAACGACATCTGGGAAATCTTTATGGCATTTATTAAAAATGTTATCACAAATAAACCGGCTGGCGTCAAATATTGTAATGTTTTTCTGCGGAACTCCTGCATCTTTAGTAAGGCTGGCAATTAAAGCGTACACCAGCTGAGGTGTTGCATTTAAACCCGTCGTATCAGCATGCCTGGTAGTATTGTTCTGATTGATTTTTACAGCTATCTTCTGATTAATGGTATAGCCACTCGTGATTTTCTTCTTCTCTATATTGAAATTCTTGAAAAGAGCATCCCATGCCGTTGCTCCTGTCCCTTTACCCGTAAGTGATTTCAGGACATTATCAAGCATCCTGTCAGCTTCTGACTGTGATGTACTTTTTTCATCCCACCAGTATTTGTTTATACCATCCCAAGTTGCAACTTTTGGATCAAAAACCCATACAACGCGTCCCGGAAATATACCATGTTCAACACCGATAGGTGAATTTGACAGAACACTGTTTGTATCAGTAGTGCTGGCATTAACTACTTCAGTTTTATTTGCCAAAAACAGTAAAGTACATACAACTGCAATTGCAAAAAAAGAGGCTGCATAAATGTATCTGGCCTTCCTGAAATGATTTACGGCTTTCTTAATTGCGAAGACTGAACCTGATAATGTAAGCAGCCAAATTACAAATGCTGACATAATTGGAGCAGCGGCTCTCATACAAGGATAAGTCGCCCGCTGTGGTTTAGGGATGACTCTGATCAGGAACCAGATAGTTGAAGATATTCCTAAAGCAATAAAAATTATTTTGTGTAGAGCCGACTTCCCAAACAGGCTTTTAATCTTAAGAAAGATCCAATTAACCTTTGCTTTCATGATTATTTTTTCAATAAAGATAATCCAGTTTTTGGATTTTTGAAATGCCTAAAAATAAAAGGCAGCCCGTAATACGGACTGCCTTTAAAAACATTGGAATTTTATTTTATAAATATTTGAATATTAATTGAATTTGTAGGTTATGCCGAGTGTTAAATATCCAAGTCCATAACCTAATTCACCAAATGCTGCAAATTTATCAGAAAAATAATAACGTCCTCCAAC
>PLLX01000080.1 GCA_003141415.1 Bacteroidales bacterium | reverse complement strand
ATTCATAGACAGATAATTATTGATTTATTCAAGAACTACAGTTTTGTCTTTCGGATATTTGACAGAATATGTAAACACAATCTGCTTGGTTTCCTGCGGTTTTATTTCAAGATCCCACTTTATTTCACCGGTCTGTTCATTATGCCTGCCTCCTGATAATTCAATGGGGTCAACACTAATACCACTGTTTGATGAAACCGGGATCTGATCGTTCAGAGTGATTTTAACCTGATTTGTTTTATTATTCCTTATAGTAAGAAGATATGAATAGGTCTCGGTCCTGTTTGTTCCAATAACCTTCTTGCTGGTAAAATCTTTCCGTTTCTCCCTTTTTACCAGGATGCTGTTATCTGTTCCCAGCGAGAGTGTCAGTGTATCTGTTAACTGGTTAACATTAAGGGTTGATTTTCCTACAAATGAATTCTCAAAATAGAGGGTTGCCTCACCAGTCTGAAGACTTAATTTTGCCCAGTCGGTAATATTTGCTGTCAGATAAGCCAGTGGTGATAACTTCGGCAAAGTAATATACTTGTAATCAGCAGGGGCTGTAATCCGCTGTATTTCTACAGTCTGAACTTTTCCATCTGATGGAACTGTGTAAGGAACAACAACGTCGAATGTGATCGTTGTTTCTCCAATCTGCTTTTGAACTGATATCGGAGCTGCTTCCATTGCCTTTTCTTCCATTTTCTTATCATTGGCAGCCATTTCCATCATCACGGGAGCTTCGCTTCGTTTCACTCCTGATGCAATTCCTCTGATTATAATTGGCGCAGGATTATAATAATCAACAAACCAGGGATTTAAAACCGGAATATCCCCTGCCACCCATGGTGTGGCATTTGAAAAACTCAGCTTAACATCTTTCCATTCAACGCCTGAATTCTGAAAAACATTCGCTTTATAAAAAATTGCAACCGGGTTTTTTATATCATCGACCCTGATGTCATATGAAGGATACCAACCCGCGTTTGCTACCACGTAACTGAATGTAAGTTTTCCTGAAACCTGTTTTTCCGATGTAACAGAAACCAGAATTTCACCAGAGGGAAGTTGTTGTTTGCCTAGTTTGTTGGCTATCTGTTGCTGAAGTGCTGTAATCTGTTTCTCATAATCTTTTATCAGCCTTTCTTTTTTTAATGTTGTCATAGCGATTTGATCCATGTTATTGGTATATAGGTCCATAACATTTTTAAATTGCTCGAGAGTGAATGTTGTTTCCTTAACGAGGATGGCCCTGTTTGCAACAAGAAAAGCCTCTTTTTCCTTGAGGATGCTTTTGGCAGCATTTTCATCTTCGACTTTAATCTGGAGAGCCTCAATCTGACTTCTGATACTTTTTACTTCAGGGGAATCTTCCAGATTCTGCAGATAATTATTCTGATGATTGACTGAAAGGATTGTAAATTCTCCATAGCCTTTAACCTGAATGCTTTGCACATCAATATATGGCGAAAGACCTGAAAGTTTCAGAATGCTTTTTCCAGGTAAGAGTGAAACAGAAGTTTCCTGGTCAATCTGCGCTCTGTCGGGAAAAACTGTAACATGCTTTATTTCAGCTTTTATCTCCTTTTCAGTCTGTCCGGTAAGACTAAAAACAGCTGAAATAATAAATATTGATGTAACAAATATCTTTTTCATGGCGTACATATGAAATTAGAAGCTTAAAGGTAAAACTTTTATTTAAGCAGTGTACATCAATTATTATGACTACAAAAAACTGTGTTTTTTGTCACCAATCTATCTGACATATAATTTTTACCCACTTCCCAACCTTCCCCCACGGGGGAATCCTCCGCGACAGTCTGGCTCCTTCGCTAAAATTGCCTGCATATACTATTGCTCCACTTTTTTCACCACTGATTTTGAACCAATATAGTATTCCTGTGAAAAATTTATCTGTTATGGTTTATCACGAAATACATAACGGGTTAAAGTAGTTTTACCTGATTGCCGCGGACCAACCACCGCAACAGTTTTAAATTGTTTTGCAAGGTTTATTAATGCTGATTCTGCTTCACGTTTAATCATGGTGCAAATTTACAATATTGGATTCAAATTCCAAATTTGTAAGGAATTTTCTAATGATCTTCATAATCAGATATGTAGAATTTCTCCCCTTCTCCCCTGAAGACAGAAGGAAAAACCCTCAGTTTACAGCCTTCAACCATGCTTCTTCAACTTTAATGTTAAAAACGAAGCAAACATTAAAAACAACTCAAAATTAATGTTTGCACAATAAAAAGAACTATTTTTGATGTCGGGGAACTGAGCAAACATTAAAATTGTTTTAAAATAATGCCAGAAATTCTCTATGCGATAAATCCTGACAGGAATGCACCCTGGGATGATCTGCCTTTGCTTCCTGTAAGGGAGGAACTGTACAGGTTAACGGAAATTTATGAAAAGCTTGGAGAAGCCAAAGCCTCATTGGCCAGACTTCAGGGACGAAGTGCGGTTATTCCTGATCAGGGGTTACTCATTAATACTATTTGTTTGCAGGAAGCGAAAGCTTCAAGTGCAATCGAGAATATATTTACAACTGATGATGAACTTTATAAAGCTTATAGTGAACAGAATAACGAAGCACAGGGAGCTTCAAAAGAAGTCATCCGGTATAGAGAATCATTATGGACCGGCTATAATTATGTTCAGCAACAAGCGGGGTTTGATGAGAATTATTTCATCAGGGTATTCCGCGAAATAAAACAAACATCAGACGGTATCCGGCCAGATTATCTGGAAACAACTATTAAGGCCGGCGGCAGCGGTTTCAATGCCGGACAGGTGATTTACACTCCGCCACGAGGGATGGATACTATTCGTAATAAGCTGGCAAACCTGATAGAATTTGTAAATGATGATGAACGTTTCCGGATTGATCACATAATCAAAATGGCAATTGCTCATTATCAGTTTGAGGCAATTCATCCATTCAGAGAGGGGAACGGACGTTCAGGCAGAATTTTTAATATACATTATCTGACAAAAAAAAGATTGCTTGATTTACCCATACTATTTCTTAGCCGGTATATTATGGATCATAAAGAGGACTATTATAGCTCTCTGACAGGTGTTTCACAACGAGCCAATTGGAAAGATTGGATATTATATATGCTGAGGGCAGTTGAATCGACATCAAATATGACCTATTATAAAATCAATGATATTGTTTCGGCAAAAGATGCAATATTGAAACATATTAAAAAAGAGGCAAAAAACATCCGGAATCCGGAGAAGCTTGTTGAAATGATATTTACTCAGCCCTTTACCAGGGTAATACACCTTCAAAATGAAAAAGTGTATGCTGAAAATACCGCACGCGTATATCTTAACAAACTTTGTGATATAAATGTATTGGAAAAAAGGACAATGAATGGCCACCATTACTACCTGAATCTGGAATTGTACAGAATATTATCGGAATAACACCAGTGAGTAGAGAGGGAGCTATGAGGAAAGGGCGGAAGACAGATGGCGGAAGTCTGTGGGTAATAAGAAGTAGGCAGTAAGAAGTACGAAGTAAAGGCAAAACACGGCACCCTTTATAAAAAAAAATCATAGTGTTAAATTGTTATTAGGTAAATAATTATTTACTTTTACGCAATCATGTATGAAGTGTTCTGAACTATTAAGACTTCTTATAAAAGATGGGTAAAGGAATGGAAAGGAAAATACGCAAAGATGCGGGTTTGAAATAAAGATAGTCAAATATGGCAGCAAAAAAAAAGTTGGTGGTTTTTATTGAAAAGATTAATACGGGATTCTCTGCCTACGCAAAAGATTATCCTGTATATACAACAGGTGCTACAATGAACGAATTGCTTGGAAACATCAATGAAGCATTCACCCTTTATTTTGAAGATAAGAAGTATAATGCCGGACAGATCGCCTTTGAAATAGATTTTAAGCAGTTCTTTCAGTACTATAAAGTGATAAACTCTAAAGCTCTTGCTGAGAAGATCGGCATGAACCCTACTCTTTTATCTCAATATGTGAGGGGCCATAAGAGACCTTCAGAGCAACAGAGCCGGAGGATTCTATATGGTATCAACAGGATCGGACAGGAACTGGCGGAGATGAGTGTTATTTATGAGAAAGGGATAAGGAGAGGTGAGAGTTAAGAGGGGCGCAGGATCACTACTCACTACTCACAGCTAATGGAAGAGAAGGAATTAGTGTGGCAGAATGTGAAGAATGTCGGGAAGTATTTTCTCGTTAAGTTGAGGGGATAAGTTATAATTATCATAAGGCAGAAGGCAGTAGAGACTAACCCTCAACCTACCGCCCTTCATTGTCCATTAAATTGCGAGTTGAGGTTCCTCATTACGTCCTGCTAAATCGGGACTTCATTCGGAATGACATGGCCATTAAATGGTTACCAGGGGAAGAAGTGGCGATTCGCAG
>PLLX01000210.1 GCA_003141415.1 Bacteroidales bacterium | reverse complement strand
TCTCGGTTGAGGTTAAAGATGTTTTGATCCCTTCTTCGCTGGAGGATGCCATGTCGATGCAGGCCCAGGCCGAAAGAGAACGTCAGGCCAGGGTAATCCTTGGTGATTCGGAGCGGCAAGTGGCAGAAAAATTCGGTGAAGCTGCAAAAACATATGAAAACAATCCAACAGCTCTCCATTTGAGAGCAATGAACATGCTGTATGAAGGATTGAAGACGAACTCCACAATAGTAATTGTTCCTAGCTCAGCACTTGAAACCATGCAGTTAGGTGGATTGGCTGGAATGACAGCATTGACAATGGGACTGACACCGGGAGGGGAGAAGAAGGGGCCGGAACTACCGAATACAAAATGAATCTGACTTGAATATCAAATAGTCTTTGAGTCCTGAAGTCTTTACAACCTTCGATCTGTCTTTAAGTATAGTTATCAGACACCGAAGCCTACGGACGGAGCATTGCAACAGACAGCCCGCAGGGCGTTAAAACATATTTAGGCTTTTACGCCATAGTGTCTTTGTGCCTTTCTAATAGTGAACA
The DNA here is from genome assembly GCA_003141415.1 of Bacteroidales bacterium. GTDB lineage: Bacteria > Bacteroidota > Bacteroidia > Bacteroidales > VadinHA17 > LD21. Next base: position 12,480 of record PLLX01000210.1, on the reverse strand, counting down.
TTCTGTCCTGTCAATCGTTATAATTCAGAGTTTTCTGACAATAAAGAAAAAATTAATTGTATCAGTTAGATAGGAAAGAAGATAGTAGTTCATGACAAGGAAAAATATAGATGAGAAAGAAATCAGTCGTAATAATCTCGATAAATCATCATCCCCTTATCTTCTGCAGCACATTGCCAACCCTATATGGTGGCAGGAGTGGAGTGATGAACTAATAGACTATGCAGTTAAGAGAAATAAACTTCTGTTTGTATCTGTAGGTTATGCAACATGTCACTGGTGCCATGTTATGGCTGCTGAGGCATTTTCTGATCTCTCTACTGCCAATTACCTGAATACTCACTTTATTTGTATAAAAGTTGACCGTGAACAGCGACCAGACATTGATCTGTATCTGATGGATTTCATTAATAATCAGAATGGAAGTGGAGGATGGCCTCTAAATGTTTTCCTGACACCCGACCTTCGTCCTGTTTATGCACTTACTTACGCTCCGGTTGATTCAAGAGATTCGATGTTATCTTTTCTGATAATATCTGAAAAAGTTCATGAGTTTTTTGAACATAACAGGGATAAAATTCCTCCATTTGTTTCCGCCGGGAATCCGACTGAAACAGCTGATGAGTCTTCATTGACAAGAACACTTTCAAGATATTATGATCCCGAAAACGGAGGTTTTGGTACCGGACAAAAATTTCCTCCTCACTCATCATTATTATTTCTTTTATACCAACTGGGAATAGAAGATGGTCCTTCCGCGAAAACTATTTGCATCAAAACTCTTGATACAATGAGCCAGAGAGGACTTAATGACCACCTGCAGGGGGGTATTTTCAGATATTGCGTCGACAGGGAGTGGACAATTCCCCATTTTGAAAAGATGTTATATGATCAGGCTATGGCACTCTGGTGCTATTCCCTCGCTTATCGCGTGATAGGTAAAGAGACATACAAAAAAATGGCAGAGAAAATTTTAAGGTGCCTGGATGAGTGTTTTAAGGTTGAAGGTTTATACATAACGGGTATTGATGCCGATACAGAACACAAAGAGGGTGCCACTTACCTCTGGAACTACGAACAGCTTAAAACTGAACTACTCCCTGAAGAGTTTGAAAGATTTTCCAAAACATATATTATTAATAAATCCGGAAACTTTGAAGGTTTGATCCATCTTATCAGAATGAATGATAATCCTCTTGGAGAGATTGAAGACAAACTATTATCCATTCGACTGAAAAGGAAGCAGCCATTAAAGGATGATAAAATACTTTGTGGGATAAATGCTCTTTTGGCAACTGCTATGCTGCAGGCAGGCAGATATCTCATGAGGCCCGATCTTGAATTGAATGCAGTGGAGCTTATCCATAATCTTTTAAATAAATTCTGGGATAGTAAAAACCTTAAGCACTCTTTTTTTAAGGGTGTTTTTCAGAAACAAAGTTACTTATTCGATGCTGCAGCTGTGCTTACAGCAATCACTATGCTTTTTGAAAATGATGACTCCTGGAGTAGTTTAATGACGACAATGACTCACTATGTTGAATCATTTAAAGATGGTAATAAATGGAGAGAATCGTGTTCCGATGATTTTCAGACTATATATGCCTCCTGGTCTGATCATCCGGTTCCTTCAAGTGTTAGTCTTGCCGAAATGGGCCTGACGCGTGTAGCTTTTCTCAGAGGGAAAGAATATCATTCAAAAGAGTATAGAGAGCCTTTTAAATCAGATTTTTACAATATAACAGCAATGATGAATAATGGACAGTTTCACCTGATTGAATCAGAAAAAGTTTTACCCTGGAGTCTTTTGCCTGTCAATTCAATTAGAATAAAAGGTAAGAATGAGACTGATTGCTTCATGGGAACATGTCGTCCGCTGGGCAACGATTTTTTTACTTAGTGAACTTTAAGGATTACTCAATGTTATATTAAATAGGCAACAGGATAAGCCGTAGACGAAATAACTTATATCTCATATGAGTAAGACAGCCTTAATAACAGGAGCATCAAACGGAATAGGATATGAGCTTGCAAAGGTTCACGCTGAGAATGGCGATAACCTTATTCTTGTTGCCCGAGGTAAAAACAAACTTGATGAGCTTAAATATGAACTCGAGGAGAAACACAATATTTCAGTTTTTACTATTGGAAAGGATCTGTCACAATCAGGCGCGGCCCAAGAAGTTTACGATGAATTGAAACTGAAGAGTATCTCAATAGACTATCTGGTCAATAACGCAGGTTTTGGTGACTTCGGACTATTTGCAGAGTGCGACTGGAATAAGCAGGAACGGATGATCGGCCTTAATGTAACTGCACTTGCTCATTTTACCCGTCTCTTTCTGCCTGATATGATAAGCCGGCGTAGTGGTAAAATTCTGAATGTTGCATCAACTGCCTCTTTTCAACCGGGACCGACAATGTCGGTTTATTTTGCTACAAAAGCATTTGTCCTTAGTTTCTCAGAAGCTGTAAATGAAGAAGTCCGAGAGCATGGAATAACTGTCACTGCACTTTGTCCGGGATCAACACACAGCGGTTTCCAGGCTGCTTCATCAAAGGAAGGCAGCAAAATACCTGAAAGAAAAAATATAGCAACATCGAGGGAAGTAGCGGAATATGGATACCAGGCAATGATGAAGGGAAAAGCTGTTGCTATTCACGGGTTCAAAAATTTAATATTGGCTAATTCTGTCAGATTTGCTCCACGGTCCATGGTTGTGAAATTCACAAGACAGATGCAGGAAAAGAAACTTTAAGAAGTATCTAAATTTTAAACATATGCAAACAATTTTAGGAGCAAACGGTACAATCGGTTCGGTATTGGCAAAGGAATTAATAAACTACACGGATAAAATAAGACTAGTAAGCCGTAACCCCAGAAAAGTAAATGAATCAGATGAGCTTTTCGCAGCTGATTTGTCTAATCCGGGGTCTGTTGACCAGGCTGTTGAAGGCTCTGATGTTGTTTATCTTGTCGTAGGATTTGATTATAAGGTGAAAGTTTGGGAAGAGAAGTGGCCAAGACTGATCAGAGCTACAATAAATGCATGTTTAAAGCATAATGCAAAACTGGTTTTTTTTGACAATGTTTATACTTATGATATCAATGCTATTCCTCATATGACTGAGGAATCTCCAAATAATCCACCGAGTAAGAAAGGGGCAGTTAGGAAACAGATTGCCGGGATGATAATGGATGAAGTGAAAGCCGGAAAACTGATGGCCCTCATTGCACGTTCTGCCGATTTCTACGGTCCTGGTAATGACAAGAGTTTTGTAAATGAGATGGTTTATAAAAACTTTTTAAAAGGGAAGCGGGCAAACTGGTTTGTTGATGCTGATAAAAAGCACTCATTTACTTATACACCGGATGCTGCCAAAGCTACAGCTCTTCTCGGCAATACAGATGATGCCTATAATACAATTTGGCATCTTCCAACAGATAAAAATATACTTACCGGAAGGGAATTTGTGGAGCTTTTTTCGAGGGAAATGAAAGTAGCAAACAAACTATTTGTTATGCCGTTGTGGATGATAAAGATCGTTGGACTTTTTGTTCCGGTTCTTAAAGAGATGCCGGAAATGATCTATCAGTATGACAGGGACTATTTTTTTGATTCATCTAAATTCGAGAAGCGGTTTAAATTCAAAACAACTACATATCAGGAGGGGGTCAGGAATACAGTGGAACAGCTTAAATAATTGCTGCTGCTGGAACTGATTGCTCGCTACTTGTTGCTGGTTACTGGTTTACTGATAATAACAAGCACCCAGCATCAAGCACCTAGCACCATAGTTATCACCACATTATAACAAAAACACCCAACTCTAGATAATTAAGACTACCTTTGCCGCCATTCAATCCGGATGATAAAATTAATAATCCGGACTTTTTAATTTAAATATTTAAACATGCAATTTGAATCATTAAACATAATTGAACCAATTTTAAAATCGTTAAAAGAAGAAGGCTACACAATACCAACACCCATTCAGGTACAGGCTATACCAATTGTCTTACAGGGAATCGATCTGATAGGCTGTGCTCAGACAGGCACAGGAAAAACAGCAGCTTTCGCGGTACCAATTCTTCAGCTGTTAAGCAAAAATAAAACATTCGACAGAAAGAAAAAAATAAGGAGCCTCATAGTCACACCAACCAGGGAACTTGCAATCCAGATCGAGGAGAGTTTTAAAGTATATGGTCGTTATACTGAATTGACATGCGCTGTTGTTTTTGGCGGAGTGAATCAGAATCCCCAGACAAAAGCATTACGTAATGGTGTGGATATTCTTGTTGCAACACCCGGAAGATTGCTTGATCTTATGAACCAGGGATTTATCTCGTTAAAAGATGTTGAAATATTTGTACTCGATGAAGCTGACAGGATGCTCGATATGGGTTTTATCCATGATGTAAGAAGGATCCTTGCCTCTCTCCCTCAGAAGAGACAATCGCTGTTTTTCTCTGCAACTATGCCTCCGGAGATTGTCAGACTGGCAGGTTCAATAGTTTATAAACCTGTAAAGGTGGAAGTTACTCCTTCTGCATCAACGGTTGATATTGTTGACCAGTTTGTCTACTTCATTGACAGGGGGAATAAGAACTCATTGTTGCTTGAATTACTTAAGGATGAGAAGATAAAAACTGCTCTTGTCTTTACACGGACCAAGTATGGTGCCGATAAAGTCGTGAGAGTTCTGAAAAAGAAAAACATCAGCGCTGAAGCGATCCATGGTAATAAGGCACAGAATGCAAGACAGAAGGCACTTTCAGGTTTCAAGGCACAGACAACAAGAGTTCTGGTTGCTACCGACATTGCTGCCCGGGGTATAGATGTAGATGATCTTGAGTATGTTATAAACTTTGAAATCCCCAATATCTCCGAAACATATGTTCACCGGATTGGCAGGACAGGAAGAGCAGGCGCTAAAGGGACGGCTATTTCATTCTGCGATGCGGAAGAAAAAGAATATCTTAAAGATATCGAAAGGCTTATTACTAAAAAGATTCAGGTTGTTGATGATCATCCTTTTCCTTTGATTGATAATAATCCGGTTAAACCAACTAAACAGCAATTTAACAGCCGTATACCTAACAGGTTCGGTTCATCCAGGAACCTGATCCCTGACAGGAGAAACCTGAGACGGTAGGATAGGCAGGCACAAAGGATCACGAAGTTGAACGCAAAGTAAAACAAAGGGAAAGGTTCCTTTAACGGATACGGATCATGAAAAAATATTTATTTGTAGCCATAACCGTTCTGATTTCATCAAATCTTTATTCCATAGACAGGCAAGACAGCGTGAAGGTTGATCCTAAACTCAGAATGAATCAGCTTAAGAATGAAGTATTCATTAATCTCACTAAAAATTTGCTCCCTTACTGGTCAACCAGGATGATTGATAACCAAAACAGTGGATTCTATGGCCGTATAAACGTTAATAACCAGGTCTTTTCTGAAGAAGATAAAGGCGGTATACTTAATGCAAGGATCTTATGGACATACTCTTCGGCATACCGGATTCTTAAAGATACAGTATACCTTCGGCTGGCTACCAGATCGAAAAATTATATAATGTCTCATTTTATCGATAAAAAGTATGGTGGTGCATACCGAAGCGTCAAATCGGATGGAGAACCATCAGATACCAGGAAACAGACATATACACAGTCATTTTTTATTTATGGATTGTCTGAGTATTACCGGGCTACAGGTGATAAGGAAGCCCTGTCGGCTGCAAAGAAAATATTTGACCTGTTTGATAAGTATGCTCTTGATAATAATTCTGACGGATATTTCGAGGTTTTCACACGTGATTGGCACCGTTCACACGATATGCTGATCGGTGAATCGACAATAAGTGATGAGAAAACGATGAATACCCACCTTCATATTATGGAAGCTTATACCAATCTTTACAGGGTATGGCCCGACAAAAGGGTGGCAGATCGCTTAAAGGATCTAGTTGAAATATTTCTTGATAAAATAATAGACCCCAAAACATCGCATCTTATTTGTTTCATGGATAAAAACTGGAAAAGAACCTCAGCTGTAGATTCCTACGGACATGATATTGAATCTTCATGGCTTATGGTTGAAGCTGCCGGTCTGCTGGGTGATCCTTTCTTACTGGCAAAAGTAAAGGGAACAAGTATTAAGATAGCAAATGCCGCTGCAGAAGGAATACAATCTGATGGAAGTCTGATCTACGATAAGGATCTATCAACCGGAAGAATAAATACCGAACGGAGCTGGTGGGCACAGGCGGAAACAATTATTGGATACCTCAATACATACGAATTGACAGGAAATGAAAAGTATCTCGATAATTCAATTAACTGCTGGAATTATACTAAAAATCATTTGGTTGATAACAAGACAGGTGGTTGGTTCAGTTCAGTTTCGGAATCTGGCGTTGTCGGGGGAGGTGACAAAGGTGGATTCTGGGTATGTCCATACCACAATGGGCGAATGTGTATGGAAATTATTGAGAGAATATCCGGATATTAAGTTATTGGTTTTTGTGTAGTTAATATTTTAGTGCCGCTGCTTTGTGACCTTTATGGTTAATTGCATTTGTTGCTATTCAGGCTGTACTTGCCGGTAAGGAAGCTAATGCCATGCTGACCAGGAAAGCCCGCAAACCTGAATATGATATTGAGATAATAATGAAGAAAGCCGGATTATTCCAGACTGTTGGGACTAAGCTTTCTTTTTCTTCCAGATCTTTTCAATTCCTTCCAATGTTTTGCCTTTTGTTTCCGGAACAATCTTCCAGATGAACAGAGCAGACAGAACACCCATAATACCATATATCCAGTAGGCAAAACCATGATTAAAACGTGTAGTCAGGGCTATATTATCGTTCATCATCGGGAAAGTCCATGAAACGATAAGGTTAGCTAACCATTGTGCTGCAACGGCAATCGACATAGCACTTCTGACAGAATTCGGAAAAATTTCTGACAGCAGAACCCACGTTACCGGACCCCAGCTCATAGCAAAAGCCGCCGTATAGGTAAGCATAAAAATGAGAGCGACAATTCCAGGCTTTCCGGAGTAAAATGAAAATCCAAGGGCAAACATACTTAGTGCCATTCCGATACCTCCTATTATCATTAATGGCTTCCTGCCAAATCTGTCAACTGTGAAGATTGCTAATACTGTAAATACGAGATTCACAATACCAACAATAATCGTTTGAATCATAGAGGAATCATTAGAATTACCCATGTTCCGGAATATGTTACCTGCATAGTATAATACAACATTTATACCTACAAACTGTTGGAATACCGAGAGCAGTATGCCAATAAAAATGACAAGGAATCCATATGACAGCCAGGGAATGCTCTTTTCATTCAGGGTATCTTTGATCTCTTTAAGTATCTCCGGAGCGGTTTTTTCTCCTGAAATTTTATTCAGCACTTTAAGAGCTTTATCTTCCTTTCCTTTCATCACCAGGTACCTTGGTGTCTCAGGTACAAACATAAGAAGGATAAGAAACAGGCCGGAAGGAATTACACCGGAGAAGAACATCCATCTCCATCCTTCAGATACCAGCCACGCGTCATTTCCTCTTCGGGCTATAATCAGATTTACAAAATAAATTACAAGCATTCCGAAGATAATAGCGAACTGGTTCCAGGAAACCAGCTTTCCCCGCACATTAGCAGGTGCTATTTCGGCAATATACATCGGGGAGAGCATCGAAGCCAATCCAACACCAATTCCTCCCACAATTCTGTAAATTACAAATGAGAATACCGGCAATGTACCGAATAAATTCAGCTTTTCCGGGTTCCATGCACCAACTGCCGATATTGTGAATGCCAGGGCTGAAATAATGAGCCCATTCCTTCTTCCAATCGACTTTGAAATGAATCCTGCCATCGCTCCTCCAATAATACATCCGATTAATGCACTCGAAATGGTAAATCCCTTAACAGAATCAACATAACTTTTTAGTGAATCCTGAGTTTGTGAAATCTCAGCCTTTAGATAACCAATGACCCAGATTGTAAGAATACTGAGAAGTATTGCACTGATAATTAATCCTTTATTTTTTCCGATAAGCTTGAGTATCTGAGCCGAAACTATTAAAACCACCAGGTAAAAGGCTAAAGTCACCATTAACTTGTACTGTGAAATCATTTTAAGAGCATATTCAAGATTGGCCGGGTCGACAATTTTAGCAATATAAAGTTGAACAAGTGATTTTTCAGCACCGTTTACAACAGCAGTGTCGTAACCAAATAACAGCCCACCTAATGTTGCTACGAGAGTAAGAGCCATGATGTAGACGGGATTACCCTTTTCACTTTCCGATTTGAAAAGTGATTTAGATGATGTTCCAGTTAATGCCATAGGATAAATATTAGTTGTTCATATTAATTTAAAAGGGTTTTAAGGTGGTTCAGTTTTGTTCAGGAGTTAAAATGCATTGTTGTAACTATAATTTTAAATCGTGTGGTTTAACATAATTTGTAATTTTAAATCTATTTATCTTCATCGCGGATCTGAATTCTTCTGATCTTCCCGCTTATCGTTTTGGGAAGTTCAGTTACGAATTCAACTAACCGGGGATATTTATAAGGCGCTGTTACTTTTTTGACATGCTCCTGAAGCTCTTTTGCCAGCTCTTCACTCGGTTGATAATTCTTTGAAGGAACGATTGTAGCCTTGACAATCTGGCCCCTGTCGGGGTCGTGTACCGCAGTTATTGCACATTCAAGTACGGCAGGATGTTCCATCAATGCGCTCTCGACTTCAAAAGGACCAATTCGGTAACCCGAGCTTTTTATTACATCATCTGACCTGCCAACAAACCAGAAGTAACCATCTTCATCACGCCAGGCCATATCACCGGTTCTGTATACACCATTTGTCCAGACACTCGCAGTCAACTGATCGTCGCGGTAATATCCGTTAAACATACCGACAGGTTTGCTATTGACAGTATGTATTACAATCTCTCCCTCGTTACCTGCCTCACATGGATTACCATCTTCATCAACAATCTCAATATCATAACCAGGAGTTGGCATTCCCATTGAACCGGGTTTGGGCTTCATCCATGGATATGTTGCCACAGCTACGGTACATTCTGTCTGACCATATCCTTCCATAAGTTTGATCCCTGTATGATCGTAGAATTGTTTAAAAACCTCCGGGTTCAATGGTTCTCCGGCAACCACACAGTATTTAAGATGGCTCAGATCAAATTTTGTGAGATCTTCCTTAATGAGAAACCGGTAAATGGTAGGTGGTGCACAAAAAGTTGTAACTTTGTATTTTTCAATTACTTCCATAAGGTTTTTTGGAACAAACTTATCATAATCATAAGTCATAACAGCACTTCCTGATAACCATTGACCATACAATTTGCCCCATGCTGATTTGGCCCATCCTGTGTCGGCAACTGTAAAATGAAGGCCATTGTCCTGAACATTCTGCCAGTATTTTGCAGTCAGGATATGTCCCAGCGGGTAGACAAAATCATGATTCACCATTTTTGGCATACCGGTAGTTCCTGAAGTAAAATAGAGGAGCATAATATCGCTATTTGCCGTTGCCTGATCTGAAACCGGTCTGATAAAGTTTTCCGAACTGTTATCAATCCCTTTTGTAAAATTCAACCAACCTTGACGTTCATTGCCAATCATCACTTTGAGTTTCAGTGTTGGCGATTTACTCTCTGATTCCTCAATATGCTGAATAACTTCCGTATCGGGCACACAGACGATCATCTTTACGTCAGCTGCATTATTTCTGTAGATAATGTCTTTTGTTGAAAGGAGATGGGTTGCTGGTATGGTAATCGCGCCGATTTTATTTAAAGCAATTGTGCAGAACCAGAATTCAAAATGTCTTTTAAGAATAAGCATCACCGGGTCACCCTTGCGTATACCTTGCGATTTGAAGAAATTAGCCGTCTTATCGCTGTAATACTTCATCTGTCCGAAAGTAAAGATGGCTTCATTGCCTTTATCGTCACACCATACCATGGCTATCTTGTCGGGGTTGCTTGCAGCTATTTCATCAACAACGTCATATGCAAAATTGAAATTTTCAGGGATCTTTATATTGAAATCCACCATAAATTCCTCGTAAGAGTTAAACTCAATCTTATTAAGATATTTTTCAAGTATCATTGTTTTCTATTCTAATGGTTTTTATAATACTATTGCCAGAAATCTGACTTGTTCATTATTCAGAGCTCTCATAGCATGTTTGCACCCTGAATCAAAATAGATCGAATCACCTTCATTCAGGATAATCTCATGACCGTCAATTATAGTCATCATTGTTCCTTTGATAACATAATTAAATTCCTGTCCGGGATGGGAATTAAATTCAAGTAATTTATTCTCGGAATCAGGGTCAATTGTAACCATGAACGGTTCGGCTTCTTTATGAATAAAATTATAAGCAAGACTTTCGTATTTGTACTGCTTTCTGCGTTCAAGTTTTAATCCCTTCCCGTTTCTGACGACTCCATAGATACGGAGTTTAGGGTTATCTCCCCCCAGCATTACGGACAGTTCTACATTGAAAAGTTCAGATATTTTAAAGATAATTCCCACAGGGATATCAGTATTCCCGCCTTCATACTTAAGATAGAGGTCCGTCGAAATTCCCAGTTTACCAGCGAGGGTTTCGACAGACATAATGGAGATTTCGCGGATCTCTTTTATTCTTTCAGCAATCTGCTTTATCTGTTCCGTCATAATATTTCAATTTTCAATTTCAATATTAATTAAAATTATTTAATATGACTATCGAGAATTGCACATAAAAATTCATTGATTTTGGCTTCGCCGAGCTCCGCTGCGCTCCGGTTCTTCGTTTACCCCGGCCCCATGGGGCGCGAAGAACCAACGACGCGAAGTGGAGGAGCTCGACGAAGTCAAAATTAAATTACTCCCCTTGGGGATGGAGTAAATAAATTTATTTTCAAGCGAGTTGGTATTGTATTCATGGTTACCAATTTTCAACTTATTTAAATTGCAATAATTAGTCTGAAAGTGAATTATAACTTTCAGATAAACATCTTAAATCTTCTGGTACTTAATTGTTACATTTCTGTTAAATATAATATAAACTCAGAAAACATTTTATATAAAATTTGTTTCCTGAGTTTATTTGCTTTATTTTTGCAGAATGAATGAAGAGTTGAAAAACATATTGCTGAAGGTTCGCGAGCTGTACATGAAATACGGAATTAAAAGTATAACCATGGATGATGTGTCAAGGGAGCTGGGCATTTCTAAAAAAACTCTTTATCAGTACGTTACCGATAAAGATGACCTCGTAGGAAAATATATCGATAACGAAATTATACTTAGGCAGGAGGAAATATTTAAATGTTTCAAAATTGGCTTTAATGCCATTGAAGAATTATTTGAGATATCGATTTTCATGAATAAGCTTATGCGCAATCAGAATACAGCAACTGAATACGACCTCAAAAAATACTATCCTATGCATTATCAAAAAACAATAAAAGCCCGCAGGGAAGGAATTTTTAACTATATTTTGGAAAATCTTACGAAAGGAATAAATGAAGGACTTTATCGGAAAGAAATGAACAAAGAAGTAATTGCAAAACTATATCTCTGGAGGTCAGAAAATATCCATATTGATGAGCTGTTTACAATTGAAGAGTTCACTTCTGTGAAGCTATTTGTGGAACTTCTGACTTATCACGTTCGTGGGATAGCAACTGAAAAAGGAATATCTGTTCTTGAAAAAAAAATAATAGAATTAGAAACAGCTTATAATATATAATTTATAATATGATTTTTATGCGTAAATATTTTTTAATGTTCATACTCCTGGGATTAATTACTGAAGCATTCGGTCAGGATAAAAAAGAAACACTTAAACTTTCGTTACAGGAGGCCCAGGATTTTGCACTTCAAAACAACAGGGCAGTTAGGTCATCAAAAATTGATATTAATCATGCTAAGAAACAAGTGTGGGAAAATCTGGCAACCGGATTGCCTCAGTTCAGTGTTGCTGCAAATTATCTTCATCAGTTTGTTGTACCCCAATTAAACCTTGGACCCGTACTTGATGTGAATTCACTTCCCGATGGGAATATTACAAAGTCCGATCTTACAAATGCCTATATAAATTCTCCTCCGTTTTCACTCGGGGTCCATGACAATACTGTAGTTGATTTTACAGTTTCACAGCTTATTTTCAGCGGCGAATATCTGGTTGGGTTACAGGCTACCAAAGTTGTTAAGGAAATGACTGAGAAAAGTCTGGAAAAAACAGAGAATGAAACGAAAGAATCAGTAGCCGGAACTTACCATCTTGTTTTAGTTCTGGGAGAAAATGAAAAGGTTTTAAATCAAAGTTTGAAATCTGTTGACCAGACCTACAATGAACTGGTTAAAATGAATGAACAGGGTTTAAATGAAGAAACAGACGTGGATCAGGTCAAGATAAGTAAGTCCAATAT
>PLLX01000197.1 GCA_003141415.1 Bacteroidales bacterium | reverse complement strand
GTAACACTTGTTGCTTCTTTAATTGTATAACCGACATAATCTTTAGCAATATTGTCTGTTATAGCTTTCTGAAGATCAGCTACCTTTACAGTAGTATGGATAGACTTTGCATTGGTTGCGGTAGTTTTGGTGGACTGTGCATTTACAACCAGAACTGACATCATTATTACCAGAACGAATAATACTTTTTTCATAGTTAACAAATTATTTAGAATTAATGAATAAAGTTATGAAAGACAATGACACAAGTCAAATAAAAAAACCATCCACCTAAAGCTAAATTCAGATGGATGGTATAGGTATTAAATAACTTAAGAGAACGCGCTTAACAGCTAAATAAGTTATTTCATCTTTGGAGTCGTAGGAACAGGTAACTTCTTAACAAATACTCCATCTTTATCATAAACGAGTGTCTCAGTGTCAGTACCTTTGACAATAACTACTTCATAGGTTACAATGCTATTTGCTGTAACGCTTGCTGCTTCTTTAACAGTATAACCGACATAATCTTTAGCAATATTGTCTGTTATAGGTTTTTGAAGATCAGCTGCCAGAACGACAGTACGCAGGGCCTTTTCTTTGGTGACGGTGGTTTTGGTGGTCGTGGCCTGTGCATTGACTACCAGAACTGCCATAATTAATACAAGAACTAATAATACTTTTTTCATAACTAATAAATTATTTGGTTTAAAAACTGCAAATTTCTGTTAGAGCTTGGCTTTCTGCTCGTTCCAGTTTTCTTTTAATTCTTTTGTATTCAATTTTTTGAATTTTAATATGTGAGTGATTTTCGAGATACAATGATAAATCTATTAGCTCATTAAAGGGTTACAAAATTTTAGTAAAAAGTTACATGATTCACACTTTTTCTGATAGTTTGCATATTATTTAATATACTCCTCCTTAAAAAACACATCTTCGGATAAAGATTTTTATAAAAGGAATTAAACCCGGGTCATAATGGAGTCGGATTACAAAGCCGGTTGCTTTTGTATATCTGTATTATTATCACCTTGCTGTTTTTTTTGAAGTAACTTTTGTTCCGGCTTTTCTTGCTTCACTTATACCTATAGCAATTGCCTGTTTCCTGCTTTTCACTTTACCAGCTATACCATTTTTGCCTGATTTTAAAGTTCCTTCTTTAAACTCATGCATTACTTCCTCAATTATATTTTGAGCTTTTTTTGAATATTTTGCCATGTCGTTTTTGTATTTTCTATGAATCTTATTAATATAAACAAAAGTATCGTTCAGGAAATAAGAAAGTGTTACATAATTATAAGAATGCTTTACATAATTCCCATGAAACTAATAATAAATTCTCCTTTTAGATACCTTTCTAACCAGCCTATCGAGGTCAAGACTATAAGTTCTGAACTAACGGATATAATTTAACTGGTATGTTAATTTATCCAAAACTGATTGAACCTGTTTAAAATGGTTCATGCCATTTCATTTTATAAGGAAAGCACACCAATATTTTAAGATTACTCCGAAGAGCCAATTGTGTTATTACATATCCGAAAGGGATTAATGAAGAAAACCTTTAGTTGTTAATTTTAGCAGAGATTTATTCCTTTGCGCTTTCAACTACTTCCTTCAATTTTTTTAATACCATTCCCCAGTTTTCTGTTGCATGCTCTTTTTCTCTTTCTGTAGAAATATTGTCTTGAGAAAGAGTTATGAAAGTTTTGTCGTCTCTTTTTGTTATTTTGTAAGTAACAAGATTATAGTTCTCCGGCTTATCTTCTTTTCCTGACATAGAACTCCAATAAGTACTTTGCAATACTTTTTCAGGTTCTATTTTTTTGATAATTCCTTTATCGTGATACTTTTTCCCTTCGTATTCACCAGTATAAGTAATTGTGCTGCCTTCATTCCAATCTGAGGAAACATCTGTTCCCATAAGATATTTTTTTATCAGTTTGGGTGTTATTAATGTTTTCCAAACTTGTGCAGGTGTCGCATCAACACTAATAGATGTTTCGACTATTATTGTATTTTTCATTTTTAATTATTTTATGTATTACGTGTGAATTAATAGAATCCTAACCATTGTTCAAAACATGATTTATCACACCTTCCATTTCTTTATAGACTTGTGAAGTATCAAATTTTGAGGCAGTTTTTTTACTCATTAGTTTATAGATTTCCGGGTTTGCTTTTAGAAACAAAATCCTGTCAGAAATTAAGGAAGGATTATCCTCTGTAAGAAATCCGTCATACTCATTTGTGATCAACATTGTGTGTGTTTGAATCTTATTGGCTATCACAGGTTTGCCAGAAGCCATATATTCAATGACTTTTTGAGGAGGTGACATTTGATAGACCGGATTGTCATCAAGGATACTTAAACAAACATCAGACAATGCAATAACACCAGGGATAAAATCATATTCAATTTTCCCGAGGCATATTATATTTTCTTCCAAATTCCTTTCCAGGAAATAATTGTTAATTTCTTCGGTATGTTGAACATCGCTTCCGGCAATTACAAATAAGATTCTAGAGTCTTTCATTAGAGAAAAATATAAACTTTCAAGCATTAAATGAAGGCCACGTATTTCAGAAATCCACCCAGTGTAGCATACTATAAAGTAACCTTGTTCTTTTTTCCTGAGTATTCCATTATGAACGTCGGTAAAACTGGGTCCTGAAAACGTTTTTAAATCGACACAATGAGGAGTTAAGTACAGGTTATGACTATTGTGCAATCTAAGATATTGTATAATAGGTTCAGAAACAACAAAATTTGCTTTACTTGCCCTAATACCCTTAATAATAATATATTCCATAATTATATGATATATTTTACTGAAAACTGACTTCTTTTCTAATCCAAGCATTTCATGCACCTGATATACATATTGAAAACAAGTCTTAGTTAGCCATAAAGCAATGGGGGAGGAATTGTGTCCAATAAAAACCGCATCTGACTTATCGGAGTTAAGGATCTTCGCAATTTTTCTGCAATAGTACAACATTCCGAAAATAGTATTTCTCATTAATTTTATATGATTCAGAGAAATTATTTGAACATCCGGAAGCTGACTTCGTAAAAAATCTGCCTGGTTTGTGTAAATGCTTACGTTGAAGTGACTTGCAATAAATGATAAGGTATGAATAATCACCACATTACCAATTGACTCTGGCTCTTTAAAGTAGAAAAATGCAGAAATTGTTTTGGCTTTGTTTTTTATTTCAATCATCCTAAATGGTTATGTTTGAGGAATTGGGGTTGTGAAATGCAAATAATTTGATACTTCATTATTCAAAACCAATTTTCCGCAGCAGGTTTTCAAACCTTGGATCTCCATGTAATGTCCGGAAAAGGGGATCCACCTTTAGCCAGACCATTTCTACTTCATGATTCGTATATGCTTTTTGTAGCAACTGAAGTGCCTTGTCTGTTTCGCTCATAGCCGTATACACTGCAGCTGCAAAATATGAAGAACTCCCAACTGATGGCTTTAAGCTTTTGGAAGATAACTCGTTCAGGAACTCTGTGGTTCGGCTTTTCCTTCCGGTTTTAAAATATGCTATTCCTAAATATCCTAAAAAGCTGTCACTTAAATCATTAATAGATTTATTTGCAAGATTCTTTTCGAATAACTCAATTACCTTTTCATATTTTCCCAGGCTGACATAGATCCTCATGGAATTATATAATATGAAGTTATCAATTTGAAAAATGTTCGAATATGTTTCGACAGTTTCTAATGCTTTTTCCTGTTGTCCGCTATAACAATATGCCAGTGCCATAGTTACATATTTATCTCCTGTAATGTCATAATCATTAAATGATTTTTTGCTAACATTAAGAGCATCGTCAAATTTTCCAATTATTATTAAATATTGTACAAATTCAAGATACGCATCAGAAGAGGAAGGATTGAGCTGATTGACGATTCGGAATTCCTTTTCAACCGATTCAAAATCCCAATTATACCATAGCCTGATTGATGCTAGATAAGTATGTGCCAATACGGAATTCTTATCTAACTCCAGAGCTTTTTTAAGAAGTGGTTCTGTCTTTTCGAGTACCTGCTCACGACTTAATTTTCCATAAAGATCATTCCCCTGAATTAACCAGAAAAAAGCTAATGCTGCATACGCATCAGCAAAACCAGGATCCAAAACAATAGCCTTTTCCAGTAA
The DNA here is from genome assembly GCA_003141415.1 of Bacteroidales bacterium. Taxonomy (GTDB): domain Bacteria; phylum Bacteroidota; class Bacteroidia; order Bacteroidales; family VadinHA17; genus LD21. The sequence goes on along the minus strand of PLLX01000197.1, from coordinate 12,661 downwards.
TTGCTGAACATATTCATGTTGTCCCATACTTTGAGTAGCCTGTAAAAACAAGAGGTAGGCTTCGGTATTTTCTGTTGGCCTGGCATTAATTCTTTTTTTAACTTCAGGATTCATGACTATCTTGAGACTCTCAGCAACCTTCTGAGCCACATCACTTTGTATATCGAATAAATCGATCGCGGTCATAGTACGATTGTAATCCTCTGTCCACAAAAGTTGTTCATTTTTTCCATTAATCAGTCTCACTATTATTCTGACATTATCGCCCGATCTGCTTACATTTCCCTCAAGTACAAAGGAAACGCCCAATTCCCGGGCAATTTCCCTGACTGAAAGTTTCGACCCTTTGAATCTCATACTGGATGTACCAGAGGGTATTTTAAGACCCCCGATCATAAAAAGATGATTAAGGATTTCCTGCATCATTCCGTTACTAAAATATTCTTGTCCCGGGTCATTGCTCATGTTTTCTAAAGGAAGTACAGCTATTGATCTATCGATAGGCTTGGTTGAAGTTTTAAAAAGTGATGGCAAAACGAAATACCCGGAAACCAATAGCCCGATAATAATGAACGACCAGAAAGCCATTCTTAATTTAAAACTCTTTGCTTTCACTAAATCAGGAGTATTTACAGATACAATATTTTTAGAAGGTGATTCTTTCTTCTCAAAGTCGAAGTTTCTCGCACCGATCATAATTTCTTTCACTGCATTGGCCAGCTTATTAACCTGATTTCTATATTGTGTCTTATTCAGGTTTCCTTTCGCATCATCGTTAGGCCTTAAAGGACGATTAACTCCTGCCTCTATGTAAATAAAATCTATGCATCGAAGCATTCCTCCCAATTCATTTTCAAGAATTGTTTTATCCTCCTGATCAAGGTTATGAATCTTAATAGGCAATATTCTGCTGGCTACATTTCCGCTTGCTAGTCTGATATCTCTGCTAAACTGATCTTCCCTGGCCATTTTATTAAAGGCAACAAACTCATGTTGCCAGGCAAAGCTTTTTGAGTCGCAATATGTTTGTGAGATGATAGGGATGAAAATCAGACACTTAAGTTTACCCTCAAGGCTCTTATCTACGTTATGGGTTTCAAGCAATCCGTCATGGCGGTTGGTGTCGAAGTAAACGGAGACACATTCTTTTAAGGTGGCTGCAAGCTCCTCCTGTAATGCTGCAACGAACTCCGTTACCCAACCTGAGCGGTTATCGTTGTGACGGTAGCTAATGAAGATATCGTATTCGAAGCCCGGGATAATGCTTGCCATAGTGTAAACATAATTTTATGCAACCATTCATGTTGTATTGTACCTTAAACAAAATTAAACTAGTAATGTTAAAAACAATTTTATTTTACTCTTCTCAAATCCTTTCATTGACTCATAAAAGCACACATTTTTTAAAACTTCTGTTGAAGTTCTTCTATCATATGATTTTACTAAAGTTGAAAATTTATAGAAACACTGAACCATACGGGTACAGGTTTTCCATCCTGTTTACCTGGTTTAAATAGTGGAAATGTTTTTACAACCCTTATTGCTTCAGCATCGAGGTCAGGATCAACACCTTTTAAAATCCTAACCTGATCAACAACACCTTTGGAAGTTACACAGAATCTGACAAATACTTTCCCTTCGATGTAGTTTTCTTTTGCGATCACTGGATAGTGGGTATTATCAGCAATGTACTTATAAAGGCTTGCCTCACCGCCGATGGGCTCTGGCATCTCTTGAACCGAAAGAAATGGTTCATGTTCGGCTTCATTTTCTTGTAGCTCTTCTTTAATTTCTTTTACTATTTCAGGAACTTCCCCGATCTTGACCTTAGCAGGAATCTCATCAGCTGTCATCAGTTGTACTGAATCGTCAATTGTTACCGAGTCTTCAACCACCGGAGGTACATATTTTACTTGCCGAATAACATTTGCAGGCAGTGGAGGTGGTGGAACAACTATTTCATTTGGCTGATCAAGATTCTGCATTATGATCTCCACTTGTCTTTCAACATGTTTCGGTCGGTTTTTCAAAGTCTTAGCATTAAAGTATGGAGTAATAATAGCGGTAGCCATAATTATGATTCCAATCAGAAGTGATATAATAACATTGCGACTATACTTTTTACGTAATACAAAAGCTCCGTACTCCTTGTTCCTGATCTCGAATACAATTTCATCGAAGTTATTAATTCTCTTCAGGTCTTTTGACATGTCATCTTTTTAAGTAAATATTTGAATATTATGACTATCGCTTATTGTAAACAAATTGTTCTATAGATACAACACGATGCAAACAAATTGCAACATTAGTTGTTCAAATTCAGTCTGGCTTAAGCAGCTGCTAAGGGTAGACCGTTAATAAATAGCCCTTCGTTGAGGCTTTGATGAGGGTTACAATTTCTGTTTCATACCCTTTGGCCTGGGATTCTGCAGAGTAACCTAAAGAGAGTAACCTGAACTCTTATTGACCTGGTTATAAAAATATTAACAGGCTGAGACTTGAACAAAATGAGTTCTCTTTTGTTCTATTTTACTAAAATTATCAGTATGAAAAAATTAATTGGTTCTAAAAGTAGGTCGGCAATAATTATTGCTATTCTTTTTATCATATTCAGTATTTCGAACGGTTGCACAAAAAATCCTATGTCTGATTTGACCGGTCCCATAAGCAACAAAGACAATTCAGGATTTAAAGGCGGAACAGATACGACCGAGGTAATTATTTCGGGTATGGGATTTAGCCCGGCTACAATTACGATTGCTGCTGGAACTACAATTACCTGGACAAACAAAGACCAAGTTGTTAATATCGTTACAAGCGAGACTGGCCTGTTCAATGGTGTCATTAGCAGTAATGAAACTTACAGCTATATGTTTTCAACAGCTGGAAATTATCAATACTTTAACAGGGTTCACCCTTCAATAACCGGAAATGTTATTGTGAATTAAATAAAACTTTGCTTATGCTTTATTATATTAAAGCTCTTCGGGGATTATTCTTATATAACTTAACGAACACAGTTTTAATCTGTATTAAAGTATGTTCCGTAGACGAATAGCTGCATTAAGCCAGCAAGATATAGACGTCTAATGGGTTTGGTTTTGCTTATTAACTTTAGGTAACATTTTCTGCAATGCATCATAACAAGAGCTACCTAAACACCTTCGTAGTAATTACATATTCCAAGGGTTGTTATGATTGTACTGTAAGAGGTACAAATATACCACCTGATTTCTGGACAGAGGATAAGTAATATATTATCGGCAGAAGTATTATCAAGCGGGCAACCCGAACAATTATTTACCATTTTAGAAAGAATCCTATCTGATTTCCATTCTGAATAAATGTGAACTCTGTTTTAATTTTTGATTTTGATGACAAAGAATTTACCGGATTCTGATACATCTTTTTATACTGAGCTACGACTTGTTTACCACAGACATAACCTATTAATCCACCGACGAAAACATCGGATGCCCAATGCGCATGTTCGGTTAATCTTGAAATGCCAACCAGTGTTGCTAAAGAATAGCTTAATATCGGAATTACCTTTATATTGTTGTATTGCGTTGCAAAAACTGTTGCGATTGAAAATGCAGCAGCGGCATGGCCGGATGGAAAAGCATCAAAAGAGGAGACCGATTTATAAACTGGTAAATCCTGGTCGTATTGTGCAAATGGTCCCCACCATTTACCTCCTGCTATTTTGCTATAGATATACGAAGCACTTGGATCCTCTCTCCCGGTAAAATGTTTTATCAGCTGAACCCAGGCACCTGAGGTAATCAGCGCCTGTGTTGCCAGTAGACTTGTTTCAACTCCTTTTTGCTTTTTGAATACAGCACTCAGTAAGCCGACTGCGGCAACAGATGAAATACCATATGCGCTGCCAAATTGGGTAATAACCGGCGAAGATTTATTTACCCAACCGTGTTCTTGTTTCTGAACGCGTGCCCATTTGTCAATATCATTGTCAAAATGAAGGAGTGTAGCGGTTATGCCAATAGCTGCTCCTGTAATTAACCATTGTTTTGTTTTAAATTTAAAAGGCGCAGTTAATTGCTTCTCAAAGTTGTCTAATAATGAAGGGACATATCCTTTTTTAGACTGAAAGGAAAAGATACTGTCAGTTTTATAAAAATTTGTTGAAGGTTTTTGAATATTGATGTCATCTTGATTTGCCTTTGAAGAAAATTCAAATTTTGCATTAATGGAATCAATAGTCTGCAAATTGTGAGGATAAGCAACAATACTATCGGAGAAGAAAACTACAAATAGTATTATAAAATTGATGAATAAGTTTGAAATCCTTTTCATAGATGACATCACAGATAACCTTCAATTAAAATTAAAGTTAAAATTAAAGTTAAAATTAATTAATTGAAAAACTATTGACCTTGTTGACCGTTACTGCAAAAATAACAGCATATTTAAGTTGAAATCAATCGGGGTTACTTCAATTAAAATTCCATCCACCTTGATTCAACCAAAGTGGATGGATTTATAATTTACAGGAGAAACATGAGGACCTGATTGTAGAAGGGAATAAGAAAATTATTTGACTGGTTCAACAACGAGGACGGTAAATGTTCCGGGTTTCAGCGTTGGCCGTGGTCTTGGGTTATCAGCTGTTTTCTCCGGGGTAGGTCCAAATTCAGCGGTTGGTAAATAAATCCTATGTGTTGCTGCACTTACTGAAATAGTTCTGGCTCCTGCTTGTGTCGGAACATTTGCCAGCACTTTAAAGGAATTCGGATTTTCTTCCTGAACCACGGTAAGTTCTCCTTCTCCACAGGAACTATAGGCCCGTTTTAATCCCGGATCAAAGCCTGCACCATCCACACGACCTCCTGTAGGCAGCGTTGTAATGACCTTACCTGTTTCTGCGTCCAGCACCACCATCAGCTTATCTGTGGCACTAAAAAGGCGATGATTCTCAATATCAAGGGCGAGCCCGCTTGGTCCTTCACCAGGACTAATGGCCCATGTTTGTTCTACCTTCCAGGTTTTGACATTGATCATGCAAACTTCACTCTTATCCTCGATATTAACAAACACTTTCCCTTTTCCATCGCTTACTGCTGCCTCTGGCTTTCCTGCCAGAGCGATGGTTTGTATTACTTTATCCGTTTTGGCATCTATCACTGTGGCGTTTGATGAACGTCCATTCCATGTAATGATTGATTTGGTGAACGGTTCATATAGGATTGCATCCGGATTCCTCCCCGTTACGGACACTTTTTCAATAACGCTGAAATCTTTTGTGTTAAATACTGTTACATTGCTGTCAGCTCCATTGCTTATGAATCCTTTATTGAATTCCGGGGCAATCGCGATGCCATGCACACCATTAACATCAGTAATGGTTGCGACATTTTTGCCGGTTTTCATATCCACCACATTCACCATTTTACCGTGTGAAACATATAGCATTCCTGTGGCATCGTCGGCATTCAGATAATCCCAGAAACCATCCCCTTCCAGATGGATTTGCTGAACAATCTTATATCCGTTAGAAATATTCTGGCCATTAAGACCAAGCAAAGACAGGAAAATGCCTGCCACGATGAAGATCATTTTTTTCATAGTCTTTGATTTAATAATATCAAGTTACTTAAATATTAGACAACTCAATTTGAAAAATCCGGTGTTATTCCCAATTAATTATAACAAATTACTATATGAAATGTTGACCTATTCCGGAAAAATATTTTTCAATTTTTTACAATAACTTAAACAAAATTAGACTTAATTATTTAAAGTCAAATTTATTCTTACACATTCACCCGGGTCATTTACACGGAATCTGATGAATGGAATTAGCACTGTTAGTTTTCAATGGTTCAGGAGATTTGTAATAATGAGGCCTTTTTCTGCCGTAGTTAAGACACTTAAAAATCTTTTTATATTAAGTCAATCACCTGAAGAGGACAGAACATTAAAATAATCTGCAAGTCTTATAATGGCTTTCGCATCCACTTCAATCTGTTGCTGCGCTTCTTTCCAGTTTCTTTGTTCAATAGCTTCGCGAATACCGGGTAATGTTTTTACGCCATAACCGGTATAAGATCCGGGGGCATACAAAGTATGTTTATACCATGCCCTGCGTGGTAGTCCTGTTTCATTTAATAACTGTTGTTCAGCCCTGTATAGCGACTGATTAAAAGATTCGCTAATATGGGTTGTCTTAATTTTGTTTTGAAAAACAGTATTTAAGCAGTCTGCACTATTTTCTAATTGTTGCAAAGCGTTTTGTAAAGGTGAAAAATCAAGATACGGTACTTCAGGCTTTACATGAGGAACGATATATCCTTTTGTTGGATCTTCACCCACAGCATAACCTCTCGAATTAATAATCTGATTTTCTAACTCTGTAGATTCACGGCTTGTCTTCAAAAGAGTGATCAGATCCTTTGAATATGCATCAATAGTTTTAAACAAGTATGCAAAATCAAAAGGCAATGCATCAGCATCAGCCATTCGCAAAACGGCATGACCTGCAGTTTCAGCAAGAGTCACACCATATTGAAATCCTGGGTCCTTAAACTTTTCATATAAGTCATAAGAATCATAAATAGAGTGATATTCACCACCCTGGTCTTCTCCACCATATCCCAGGTTCAATGAGGGAATCCCTGCATGCTGAATAAAAGAAGAATAATCAGAACCCGAACCCATCGCACCCAGTTTTAATTCTTTTTCATCCCAAATCTTTTTCTTTGCTTCCTCGTTTTTCGTTAATATGGCTTCATGATCTCTTTGCCTTTCAAAAACACTTACCTGAGTTTGCGGATCAATTATCTGTTTTGAAATTTCATCCATAAAAGGTTCCAGAGCATGTGACCCTTCAACAGAAAGGAAACCACGACCATTACCATCGGAATTTATATAAACTACAGCCTTTTCTTTTAATTCATTTTCATGTTCCTCAACCCATTCAGTGGATCCGAGCAACCCTGGTTCTTCTCCATCCCAGGAACAATAAACGACCGTGCGATCTGGTTTCCACCCTGTTTTCAACATGCTCCCTATCGATTTAGCTTCTTCCAGCATTGCAGCCTGCCCACTTATAGGATCAGCTGCCCCATTCACCCACGCATCCTGGTGATTACCGCGTATTACCCATTCGTCAGGAAATTTAGAGCCCTGGATTTTCGCGATCACATCATAACATGGAACAATATCCCAATTAAAGGCAACCTTTAAATGCACTGTTGTTTTACCTGGACCCGTGTGATATGCAAACGGTAAACCGCCATGCCAGCTGACCGGTGCTATGGGCCCGTCAAGGGCCTCAAGTAATGGTGCTGCATCATGGTAACTAATGGGTAATACCGGAATCTTTAATAGACTGGGCGCCTGTAACCTGTCTAATCTTTTTGCATCTTTTGTTGCGCCAATTCCGGGTGTTAAAGGATCACCGGGATAAGCTGACATATCGATTACAGACCCTCTTTGTACGCCATATTCGTTTCTGAAGGCTCCTTTTGGGTATACATCTCCCTGGAAGTATCCATCATCCGCGGGGTCGCTGTAAATTATACAGCCAATGGCTCCGTGTTCCTGAGCTACTTTTGGTTTTACACCTCTCCAGCTATGGCCATACTTTGCTATTACAATTTTCCCCTTCACATCAATACCCATATTATCCAAAATCTCATAATCCTCCGGCAGTCCATAATTTACAAATACCAGTTCAGAGGTGACATCTCCATCAGCACTGTAGGCATTATAACTAGGCAATTGTCCTGACTGGCCTGATGTGACATCTTCCTTAAGCGCTGGTTCTTTTAATATTGCTTTATAAGAGATGGGCGAAGTCATTTCGAGTACTCTTGTTTTAGGAGTTGGAAACAACACATAAAAGGTTTCAATTTTTGCATCCCATCCCCAATTACTATAAAGACTCAAAATAAATTCTGCATTTCCCTTATCTGCCGGAGAACTTATGTGGTGTGGTTCCGCGGAAAGCTTCTTAATTGTTTCACCGATATTGGTTTTGCTTAAATTTTTGTCAAACGCAGACTCAAGGATCAGTTCCTTATCAATATTCTTTTCATAGAAACCGGTCATCTTTTTAGTCTGGGCAAATGAAGATTGCAAAATGAAAAACATTAAAATGGTAATCAGGGATTTATTCATCATGAGAAATTTAACTAATATTATTAAAAACTGTCTAATGTTAGGGGGTTAATTTTAAGCAGAGAACACAGTGTTCAGATTTCCCCCCTCGTCTTAACTAAAACACACCGGCAGTTTAAATAGTTCCCATACCTGTAAGCGGTTTGTTTGGTCTTTAGAGTTTCAATAAAGCTTAACACCTTAATATCTATCTAATTAATTGTTTACTACATATTAATATTTATTAATTAAAATTATGAAATATAAATGAATTAGCATAAATTTGGTATGCTGTATTGAACGTGTAATAACTATAAAATATAAAGATTCTCCAGGCGGCACTTATACTATCAAACAGTAGATACGATTCACATCGTTTGTAAACATTGACTTTCACAACAAAGTGTCGCCTTCTTTTTATGTTCTGTGGTGCATTCGACCTAAAACGAGCAACCAACCACCATTTTACTCTTTTTTTGCCGATTTCTATTTCAAAGTTCACTTATTTTTAAAGAAGTTTTGTTTATAAAGATTTTTAACGAAGGGAGAAATTATGAAATATATTATGAAAGTAAGGATCCCAAATGAAACCAGGAACGAGAAGATCAGGGACCCCAAATTTGGAATGAAAATGAAGGATATCCTAACGGAGGTGAAAGTTGAGGCAGTCTATTTCACAACTATTTCAGGTTACCGGGGATGCTACGCGGTGGTTAACATGGATGATGCCTCTCAGATACCAGCAATTGCCGAACCATTTTTTATATGGCTCTATGCGGAAACTGAGTTCCTTCCAGTTATGACAATTGATGACCTTGCCAAAGGTGGTCCTGCTGTCCAGACGGTAAACAATAAGTGGGGAAGATAATTCATCATTTTCTCATGAAATCAAAAAAGCAGGAGTCATTATAAAAAGGATGATTCCTGCTTTTTTTGCCGGAATGCCGGATCTGTCTTAGCAGAATGAAATGTTAATTTTTTAATTTATGACAGGTTTCATTTTATTTATCCTCCCCGGCCTTAAACAAAGTCCATGGCTGCGATGGACGGTCCTGAAGCAATCCATTCATCCAGTCGAACTGTTGATGTTTCTCTAAAAAAGCTTTGGCGTCGAATGGTATCCCACATGCAGAACCCCATCGTGCAACAAATGACATCTGTTTTGCCATCTTTGAATCAATAACTTTGCCATCGAGGGTTCCCCAGGGAGAGAAAGGAAGATCGACACTATATACATCGGAATCCAGATCGGGATGAGCACACAGGGTTCTCAAGTCGGGGGTAGTCGTATTTAAATAAGTATCATAATGATCAGCTTCGAATTCTTTCGCCAGATCAAGGTTTATTTTACCAGCGTTTTCAGTCATTAAATGTTTCCAACGAACCCGCCTTGCAACTGAAGAATTCTTAATATCCATTTCGGAAGTTTTAGTTTCGAACCGCAGGATTCTTAAATCTTCAGCGACATTTGATCCGACAAAATATCCATCTTTCTTTTTTTCAAAACCAACATACTTTAAGCCAAGTTCAAGCCGGGCGATTTCGTTTGTATTTATATCACCAATCAACCACGCATTTGCATACCCTCCATTATTGCCTGTTTTCATTATTTCACACCATTCACCTATTGTTGAGGCATATTGTGTTGCATGCCGCATACGTGCAAATTCCGGTGTACCCTTTTCATCGAATGGAAAGAATCCCCCAATTGTTGTTTCAGATCCTACAAGCCCGGCACTGGTTACAAAGAAGTCCGTTTCGCTATGAATTAAGCCGGCAACAGATTGCATTAATATCCTATGGCCTTTATCCGGAAGAATATCCAGAATAATATTGCACAGCGGATAATAGAATCCACTCATGGTATTATGTCCCAGGACAATACTACCATCTGCTGTCATACTCCCGGTTGCAATAAATGAGCTACACGATTGTTTTTTGGGATCACGTGAATTGGGTGAGATTGTGTCTTTTACTGTAGGCCACCAATATCCCATGAGTTCGGTAGAACCATTATATGTTACAATTTCATCCCGGGTAGTTGATACGCCTGCTGCTTTCATTCCCTCCACAATTCCATCAATTTCTTCAATGTTTTCAGCATCAACTTTGTCAGTGAACATTTTGCCACCCTTCCGAACCAGCCATTGCCAATCCAATGCGGTCTGATAATGCCAAACTTCGCTCATTACCCTGAGTGCTTCCTTTATTTCTTTTGCGAGTAAATATCCATGCTGGAAACCACGTTCTCTTGCCGTTCCTTCAATGTGAAGATAAATCCATCCATTTTTTTCATGACGATTTGCTTTTAACAGCCATGCATTCTGCTCATTTGTAAGTCGATAATTTGTCTGACTTTGTACAAGATCGGAACAAATCAAGATCGCTAAAAGTAGAATTATTACCTTTTTCTTCATAGTATTAAGAATTTAGACCAAAGGAAAGACAAATATGAATACCCACCACCCGATATTAACTCAGGTGAATGAAATATATTTAATCATTAAAATAGAAACCAGAACCCTTTTATATATTTATCACGTCGAGTAGGCCGGGGGAGTTTCACCCCCAGTCGCTCACAGAACCGTACTTGACAGTCTCCCATCATACGGCTCTTCTTGACAGATTTAACTCCTAAAGCCATATTCCCAATGAACAAAAGTGTTAGGATAGGAAGCAATGATTCGTTTCATAAGTCCATAGGAATGTCCGTATGTTTTCAACCTGTATTTATTCCTGATCCATCGGGCAATCCGTTTATTCAACGCTCTGAATACGGGTTGCATTTCCGATAACCGGAACTTTCCGTAATAGTTGATCCATCCACGAATTTTGGGTGCTAAAGCATTGGCTAAAAACTGGATATCTTTATTAATCCATTTGTGTATAGCTAATTTCTTAATCACTCCAAGTATCCGCTTTTGGCTTTTCATACTTATGGATGGTCTAAATCCCCAAAACCGTTGCTCGTCTGTCCGGGAACATTTTCTTGGTTTAAAGGTAAAACCAAGAAAATCAAAGGATACTGGAACATCTTTGCTTTCCTTGTAAAACCGGGCTGTCCGATAACAGTATACTATTTTCGTCTTTTCTTTATTCAACTCCAATGAATACTGTTTCAGTCTATTCCTTACTTTATCAAGGATGAACTCTGATTGTTCCATACTCCTCGTGTGGATGATAATATCATCGGCATATCTTTCAAATACCATGATTGAATGATATTGCTGCATCCAGCTATCAAACACTTCATGCAGAAAAATATTCGCCAATAATGGACTGATTACACCCCCTTGAGGACTCCCTTCCTTCCTTTCCATTTTTGTGCCATCTTCCATTTGGACAGGTGCTTTCAACCATCGTTCACAATACAACAGTATGTGTCGTTTGTCCGTAATCTTGCGTAATATACGCATCATCTGTTCATGGTTAATGTGGTCGAAGAACCCTTTGATGTCAATGTCAACAACATACCAGCGTTCCCAGCAGTTGTTAGCACATTGCTCTACTGCACCGTGCTGACTTTTGCCAGGCCGATAGCCGAATGAACTTGGATGAAAAGTAGGCTCAACTATCTTTTCTAGCTCCTCCCTTATTACATCTTGTGCCACCCTGTCTATCATTGTTGGTATACCTAAGCTGCGTTCTTTGCCATCGCCTTTGGGTATCTTCGCTTCTCGTACCGGTGGTGGAAAGTAGCTACCACTGGTTAAACGATTCCATAAAGGATACAGGTACTTCCGTGGATTCTTCTCAATCATGGCAATACTGACGTTATCTACACCAACGCCCTCTCCGCCCTTTTTGATACGTTTCCACGATGCCCATACCTGCTCTTTGCTTATGGGTTGTGTCTTTGTCTCTAACCCGAAAATCATCCTCTTTTAAGTTGTTTTACACGTTATTGACTGTCAAGTGAAGCCCTTCGCTCCATAACCATTACAGTTACTTCTTAACTACTACGGCTTCATCCGCCACCGACTGTTGCTTCTCTACTTTTGGTCTCACGGTGTCTCCGCTTGTACCGTTTCGATTCTCATCATCAATCGGCTTCCCCAGTTCCGTAACCAAGCCCTTACATAAGTCCTGCTGCCTTTATACCGAGCGCCAGCACAGGCCATATATCTCCCAGGTTACCCCTGTGCTTGTCCCCGGGCAGACTAAGGAACCCGGGTTTCTGTCGCTGTCTACTTAAATTTCGGTACCTCATCGGCAGTTCACTTTCGTTCAGCTCTTAAATATATACCTGAAGTGTTTCTTTCACCACTTCTTTTCCCTGTCCGCTCAACACCTCCCGCATTGTCGGGAAGCACCGCAGGGTGGTTTGATAGATGCTCCTGTTAGCCCCTATCGATGGATCAATCCTGCTACTAATTTCCTCCAAATTGGCTTTCTGTGAGACTTCTGTTTTTCTATAACAACTCGTTTCATTCCAAATTGAGATAACTTGTTTGCAGCCCATCATCTTGATTACAGCATACTCACTTATATTAACCGGGGTTTTGTGGTCCCGGTCGTTTCGTGTGCGTCTGGGCGCACT
>PLLX01000158.1 GCA_003141415.1 Bacteroidales bacterium | reverse complement strand
AAGAAACAAAAAGTACTTCTTAAACATATGATTTTACAACTTCGCCGGGGAGAAGTACCTGAATATAACCGTCAACCAGGTGAATATTTTGAGTTAAAGACTTCTTTTACTCCCAAACCTATTATCGATATGGATGGAGCCAAGAGTTTATAACATTTTTATTACAAAAGCAGGTAACGTCATAAGCTATTTTGTAAAAGATTGAACCCAATCAATTTAACCAATATATTTGATTTTTAATTGATTATGCAGTTCATGGTATTGTTCATGAACTCCGTGACCTACAACATCTTCCTCAATTTTTTCAAATTGTTCATAAATCTCTTTTTGTCTCTGCTCACTAAGTTTTTAACAACTTATTACAGGAATTATTCTTTTTAATCGAAGGACTTACTTTTTCATTTGGTTTTGGGAATCTTTCTGACAATATCTCTGTTCTGAGATAAAGATGGATTAGGTGTTTTTACTACAAGGAATCTTAAATCAAAATTGCTGTTGTTAGACCACCCATGAGGAATATTTGAAGGGCTGACAATTAAAGTATCTTTGGAAACTTCTTTTATTTCATCACCAATCTCCACAGTACCCGAGCCTTCGAGAACATAAAAAAAAACATCAACCGGCGTGATATGTTTGATAAGCTTTTGACCCGATTTTAAGAAGATATGAGCCGCCTGGACATAGTTGGTTTCATGAATTTTTTTAGCTTCCACAACATGTGGATTCTTAGTTGCTTCAATTTCGTTATAATTTATGGTTTTCATTTTTAATAAATTAAGTTAAATTAAATGCTTCGATGTTTTAACAGTAACCGCATTCATCTGTTTTTGTTTTAGATTAAACTGCCAAATGTGCATTGTAAGCGAACTGGTCAAAGTTGGTAATTAGATTCGGTATCTGCACAATAGCTAAAGATGTCAATGCCAATGGTTTTACGATAGAAAAGTTCAATAACCGAATTCATAAAGATTATCCTACTTATTAACTTCGCTCCATAATCTCCTGGACATTATCTCATCGTATTCCTCATTTTCCATGATTCGCCATATTGTATAATCATCATGATTTAATATCTGGCTTACAGTAGTAATTTTGATCCTGGTAAAAAAGTATAGGGTATAATACAAATAACCAGTTGCTTGGTAAACGTCCAACATGCGTACAATATCGATATCCCCTTCTTCCACAAATGTGTAAATATTATTTTTCTTAACAACCTGCCCTATTGTGCAAATACTACTATGCTTCAGGTAATGCCAAGTAGAAAAGAAATGGCAACCAATACGAAGCAACAAACCTTTCAATGACTTTCCCTGCTACTTGAGTAAGAATTGTAATCGATGATATAATGTATACATATTTAACCATTTAAGGGATCCGGTGGATACAATCCCTGGCCCACACACCCCCTCTGTAGGCCAGTGGTACTGCATTAAGTGCTTCTTTATGCAAACCTGTTATGTCCATTTTATTTATTATAAATACCAGGAGTAACTGAATTCTATACAATGATGGAAAAATAAATTTTTTCCCAAAAATGAAAACAGTTTGTCTAAAATGTCTTTCTGAAAAATTTTTATAAAAAATTATAAAAATTTATAGCAAATTGCTATTATGTAATTGATATGTAGATCATAGCAAAGTATTTTTTCAAATGATTATAATCATTATAAAGCCAGACGTTAGGAAAATATTTGTGGCGGATTTTGTGGCAGGAAGCACAAAACCCCTTGATAATCAAGGGGTTTATAGTGCTCATGCGCGGTGCGGACGGGAATGATCTCTCTGAAATTGGGCTGAGAGATTGGACCCTTTCCTCCTGAGGTTAAGCTTCCAAATTAATAATAAGTCGGATTTTCAAATTTTCAGTTATATAAGAAGAATAGAAACTGCCAGTAGTACCTGTTTTTAAACATGATTGGTACTTACTAATGATTTACATTCATTATAGGATTCAAAATTGACAGCAATTCTCTCCAATTTTATAAAAATGATCTATTTTTTATATCAATAGTTTAGAATTTAACAAACCATTCTTCCCCGATACAATAAATTTGAATAGTATCAACCGGATTCTTGAATAAATTTTATTCATACTATTCTTTAAACTTATTAATGAGGAACTAAAACTAACTCCATATCGCTAATAATTTAACTTAATCTGACTCTGAGTGAAATATACAATTTTAAAAAAAATCCTACTAATTGTTTTACTTAAAAACCAATCCTATGCTAAGACGAATTGTATTTATTGTTTTGTTACTATTGGCTAATCTTAGCCTAATGGCCCAGCATACAATTACTGGTGTTGTCAAGGACACAGGCGGAGAGCCTATGTCTGGTGTAACAATTCTTGTGAAGGGTACCACTTCAGGAACCCTTACTGATATCGATGGGAAATATTCTCTTCCATTGCCTGCCGGAGCTACAACACTAATTTTTTCATTTATCGGTATGGAATCGCAGGAAGTCACTATTGGGAAATCCACCCAGATCAATGTAACTTTAATCCAGTTGGCAGTTGGACTGGATGAAGTTGTTGTCGTTGGTTATGGTACCCAGAGGAGGGCAGCTGTTACCGGTGCAATTTCATCAGTTACATCTGATAAAATTACTGCTCTGCCTTCGGCAGGCCTTGACCAGGCTTTGCAGGGACGTGCAGCTGGGGTGACGGTTATTAACAATGGGGCTCCAGGTTTTGAATCTACAATTAGGATTAGAGGTATAGGTACTGTTAACGATGCTAATCCTTTATTTGTTGTTGACGGTGTTGTGTCAACCAGTATTAATAACATCAGTCCTTCAGACATTGAATCCATTGAAGTATTAAAAGACGCTTCCACAGCTGCCATCTATGGTTCACTTGGATCAAATGGTGTTATTATGATTACTACCAAGAAAGGTAAAGCCGGTAATGTAGTAGTTAATTTGGATAGCTATTACGGAGTTCAATATTCCAATGCAAGATATAATTTGATGAACAGTGACCAATATAAAGACTATGCTACTGGTGGAGCATTTACAACGCCTGCAGTTTATTCAAATCCTATATATGCTGACCGTATAAATGCCGGTAACACTGATTGGCAGAATGAGATATACCAAAAGGGTCCTATGCAAAACTACGATCTTTCTGTTTCTGGTGGTAATGAAAACAGCACTTTCAGATTGTCAACAGGTTATTTAAATCAACAAGGTATTGTTATCAGAACTGGTCTTGAAAGATATAACTTCAGAGTCAATAGTGATTTTAAAAAGGGTAGACTGAAAGTTGGTGAGAACCTCAGCTTATCATTCTCCAATCAGGATCCTTTGGCTGATAATGGCGGGCGTTCCCTGTTGGAGCATGCCATTAAAATGGCCCCTTACCTGCCGGTATACAATGCAGATAATTTAGGTGGATTCCAGGGTCCGACCAGCGCCATTGACGGACAGGATGCTGAAAACCCTGTCAGAATAATGGAGTTGAACAGTCGTAAACAGAACACGCTGGACATTCTTGGTAATCTCTATGGTGAACTGGAACTTATTAAAGGCCTGAAATTTAGAACTAATCTTGGTCTCCAGAATGTGAGAATAGCAAACAACCAATTCTATCCATCTTTCAATGATGATAATTTGGGTGGCAATACTCACCAATCAACCTTTGCAAATATTGTTAAAAACCAGGCAGCATATAATTCATTCCTGTTTACCAATAACTTAACTTATGTCCTGACGCTTGCTGAAAAACATAATTTTGAGTTATTGGCATTGGCTGAATACAGCTCTGTTCAATCAACTTATGAGAATGCCAGTTCACACAATACTATTACTGACAAGGTTGAACAATTGAGTAACACTGACGCTTCAATAAGCTCAGGGTTAGTTGATTATTACAGGATTAGTTACCTTGGAAGATTAAACTATAACTATGATGGTAAGTACTTATTCTCGGCTTCAATAAGAAAAGATGCTTCGTCAAGGTTTGGCCAAAACGATAGATGGGGTACTTTCCCTTCGGTATCTTTGGGTTGGAATATTGCCAAAGAAGCTTTCTTAAGCGATGTTGCTTCTCTTAGCAACTTAAAACTAAGAGCAAGCTGGGGTAAAGCTGGTAATGACAAGATTTCAGATTATGCCTATTCTTCATCCCTAACCTCAAACATGTATTATGTTATTAATAATACAGCTGTTGTTGGAACAACTCCTGCCGGTGCTTCAAATCCCGATTTAAAATGGGAGGAAACAACCATGACCAACATTGGGTTGGATTTGGGCTTGTTTAAAAACAAATTTACTTTGTCTGCTGAGTATTATATGAACAGGAGTAATGATCTTCTGATGCAAGTACCTCTACCTATGTCTACAGGTGACTTCACAGGTACAATCAGCAAGAATGCAGGCTCTATGGATACAAAAGGTTTTGAATTGCAGTTTGGATACAACGATTTTGAAGGTGATTTTCAATGGTCAGCCAATTTAAATCTTGGTACTTTCAAAAATGAAGTTAAATCCCTCGGTGGTTCTACTTACATTTCCGGATATTCTTTTGAAGGTGAAGACCTTAACAGATGTCAGGTTGGACAACCTGCTTTCTACTTCTACGGATGGAAGTTCGACGGTATCTTCCAGACAGATGCAGAAGCTGCATCCTATATGGGCGGCACGGAAAAAGCGCTAAATTCCGCAACTGCAGGGGATTTCCGTATAAAAGACACCAATGGTGATGGCAAAATTGATGCAACCGACAGAACCAATATAGGAAACCCATTCCCCAAGATGACTGTTGGTTTGGACATCAATGCATCATACAAAGGCTTTGATCTGAACTTGTTTATAAGCGGAGTATATGGTAATAAACTTTACAATACCAACCTATTTGATCTTGTAGGTATGGACAGGTTATTTAATGCCGATGTCAGGGTGTTAGACAGATGGACTCCAACCAATCCATCAAACACCATTCCAAGAGCAGGGACAGTTGCTTCGAATGTCCAGGCATCCGATCGTTTCGTCGAAGACGGTGCCTATACCAAATTGAAAAACATAACGTTGGGATATACTTTGCCTAAAACACTTTTGGGAAACAAATTCACTAAACTTAGAATTTATGTAAGTGCACAAAACATGATTTGTCTAACTAAATACTCTGGTTTAGATCCTGAGGTTGGTAGATACACTGCCAGTGGAACTTCATTGGGATTTATTGGTGCTCCTCAAACGACATCTCAAAACTATGCGAATGGGATTGATGTAGGTAATTATCCTATACCAAAATCAATTATTGGTGGTATTCAAGTTACCTTCTAAACTTTTAAACAGAATTATATTATGAAAAGACTTAAAACATATTTCATGAGGGCACTAGTTTTTAGTGCATTGGTTCTACTCTTTTCCTGTAAAGCGGATAAGTTAGACCTTACGAATCCTAACCAGCTTTCCCCTGCCACTTATTTTCTAACTGCAGCTCAGGTAGAGTCAGCTGTAAATGCTATCTACGGAAGTTTGCAAACAACCGGTATATACAATCGTGGCATGTGGTATGGTAATGACAATATGAGTCATGAAAACACCTGTATGCCACAGCAGGAAGCTGATAAACGCCAGTGGCTGAATTTCACATTCGATGCAACACATGATTTGATAGAAGCTTACTGGAGTAGTTGCTATAGAGGAATTCATAAAGCCAATTTTGTTATCAACAATGCCGATGTAATTCAGCAAAGGATCCCTACTATTTTATTGTCTGACGCCAAGAGAGACAAATATATTGGTGAGGCAAAATTTTTGCGGGCTTTGTATTACTTCTTCCTCGTTGATAAATTTGGTGATGTTCCACTGTATCTCGGAGTTGATCCTGCAGAGAATTTAGGTCTTGCCAGAACTCCTAGTGCACAGGTTTGGGCACAAATAGAAGCCGACTGTACAGATGCAGCAGCCAAATGTTTTGACAAAGCTGATGAACAAGCAGGAAGGGCTACTTCAGGCGCTGCATGGGCACTGCTAGGCAAAGCACGTTTATTCCAGAAAAATTATCAGGGGGCTCTTGATGCTTTCAAAAATATTACCGGTTACTCTCTGGAACCTGTTTATTTTAACAACTTTATGGAAGAAACCGAAAATGGGCCGGAATCCCTCTTCGAAGTCCAGTTTAGCATCGCAGCCGGTTATTCCAGCCAATGGAATTCCGACAGAACTGACGAAGGTTTGAATGAAGCTTGTTTCAGGGGTCAGGAATATGGCGTCTTAAACTGGTTTAACGTATTCCCGTCACAGGATCTTTGGAATGAATTCGAGACTGTTGCTAAAAACGGTGTAAAAACAGATCCAAGGCGTGGTTATTGCATCTATCAGAATGGTGATTTGTATGACAACAATACACTGACCATACATATTGATTCTGCAGTCGTAAAAGATGGAACTGGAACCATAATTGATCATTATCAATTAAGAGGCTGGAAAAAATACCAGAACTACTATAAAGCTGCTACTGAAGGAGCTGTTGCAGGAAATGAATCAGGAATCAACATGAAGGTGATCAGGTATGCCGACGTAATATTGATGAAGGCGGAAGCAGAAGCCAACAAATCAGGTGGAAGCCTCGCTACAGCGGTAGGCTATATGAACCAGGTTAGGGCAAGGGCTGATGTGGATATGCCATTATATGGCACAGCTGCAATGGATGCTATTTATCCTGTGGGTACATTGGCTGACTTTATGAAAGCTTTGGAACATGAACGTAAGGTTGAATTATGCGGTGAACAATGCCGTTTCCCCGACCTTGTAAGATGGGGAAGACTTGCAGCTTTTATAGCCGAAGTTAAACCAAGTTGTCCTAAAGCCGACCAGGCTGCTTTGGTTTTCAGTGCACCCAAAGATCTTCTCTGGCCTATTCCTCAGAAAGAAGTTGATGTTAACCCAAAAATTGACCAGGCAAATCAGAATACAGGTTATTAATGGATAGAAACTTTTATGATTTAAAGAAATGGTCCTGCAAAACAGGACCATTTCTTTCTTGAATTATTTGAAGTACCTTCATCCCTCTTTCTTTACGATTTAGCCCTTATGAGTACCCTTTTAAAACCTGAATACAGTAAAAAGCTTTATCCTGTTGTTTTGTTGATACTTATTTTTTGTGTTTTTTTTTCCTGCAAACCTGAGAAAATAAACCATGAAAGTCCTGTTTTTCAGAAACTCTCTTCAGGAAAAACAAATGTCACCTTTCATAACACGCTGACAGAGACAGATACTCTTAACTATTTCCTGTATCCCTACATATATATGGGTGGAGGAGTTTCCGTCGGCGATTTTAATAATGATGGCTTAACTGATATATATTTGGTTGGGAATATGGTACCAAGCCGATTGTATCTTAACAGAGGGAATTTTACTTTTGAAGATGTAACTGAAATTTCAAATACCGGAGGTGGTAATTGTTGGAAACAGGGATCAACTGTCTGCGATATAAATAATGATGGTTTGCCTGATATTTATGTTTGTGTTTCCGGATTATCAACTAATCACGAAAATTTATTATTTGTTAATCAGGGTATCAATAAGGAAGGTATTCCTGTCTTCAGGGAAGAGGCTAAGAAATATGGTATTAACGATCCTGGGATGAGTACTCAGGCTACTTTTTTTGATTACGATAACGATGGAGATATGGATTTGTATGTGGCAAATTATCCTATTACAAACTTTAAAGCCACTCCTTATGTTTATAAACAAATGATGAGAAATGTAAAGTGGATTGATTCGGGTCATTTGTATAGAAACAATGGTAATGGCACTTTTACTGATGTTACCAAAGAGAGCGGTTTATTGGCTTTTGGATTAACACTAAGTGCAACGTCAGGCGATTTTAATCAGGATGGATTTAAGGATTTATATATTTCCAATGATTTTACATGTCCCGATTATTTTTACTTTAACAATGGAGACGGAACATTTTCTGACAAAGCCGGTGAAGTTCTCGGACAAACTTCTTTTTATGGTATGGGTGTCGATGTTGCCGATTATAATAACGACGGATTACTTGATGTTATGCAAATCGATATGGCACCTGAGGATAATAAAAGAGCTAAAATGAACATGTCGAGTATGCTGCCTGAGGATTTTGAAGATATGGTGAGAGAAGGCTTGCATCATCAATATAGATACAGCACCTTGAATTTAAACCGGGGTATTTTAAAAAATAATTTGCCGTTTTTTAGTAATGCCGCCTGGATAGCTGGTGTAACTTCCACCGACTGGAGCTGGTCTGCTTTATTTGCTGATTTTGATCTGGATGGTTGGAAAGATCTGTATATTACAAATGGCTCACGAAGGGATATGAATAATGCAGATTATTTCAATAAAATAGGGAAATCCGATTACTTCAGCAAAGGTTCGAATAAATCTAAATTGCTGGAGCAAGCTAGAAATATGCCCAGCAAACCTCTTGCCAATTATATTTTCAGGAATAATGGCGATTTAACATTCACCCGATATAATAAACAGTGGAACATTACTGAACCCAGCTTTTCAAATGGAGTGGCTTATGCCGATCTGGATAATGATGGTGATCTGGATCTTATAGTGAATAACATAGATCAGGAAGCTTTTATTTATAAAAATAATGCCAGCGAAACGAAATCCGGAAATTATCTGAAGCTTAGATTCGACGGAACCCCAAAAAATAAATTTGGAATTGGCTCTGTTGTTACTATCTGGCAGAATGGAAAAAAACAAATGTCAGAACTCACCCTGACAAGAGGTTATCTGTCGTCTATGGAACCCATAATCTATTTTGGTGTGGCAAAAGATCAGATTATTGATTCACTTAAGGTGCAATGGGGTGACGGCAAAGTCGAAATACTGACAAAAATTAATGCAAATCAGTGCCTTACTTTGCATGCCGCAAATGCTAAACCTGTTCAGAAAAAGCTGGAAGTTAAAAATAAGATTTTTACAGAAATTACGGACAACGTTAAATTTGAATTCACTCATAAAGAAAACGTTTTTGATGATTATAAAAACCAGGTTTTATTACCCTATAAATTGTCGCAACTTGGACCTGACATTGCGGTTGGTGATGTAAATAATGACAGACTTGATGACTTTTTTATTGGAAATGCTAGCAGGAGTTCAGGTAAGCTGTTTCTCCAAAACATCGATGGCACCTTTAGAATTCAGAAAGGTCCATGGGAACAGGATAGCATATATGAAGACGCAGGTTGTTTATTCTTCGATGCAGACAATGACGGAGACCTTGATCTATTTGTAGTATCAGGAGGAAATGAATTTCCTGAAGGTTCTGAAAATTATAATAGCCGGCTTTATATAAATGATGGGAAAGGAAATTTTACAAAAAATAAAAATGCTGTACCTCTCATTACAACAAGTGGATCTTGTGTTAAAGCTATTGATTTTGATAATGATGGCGATTTTGATTTATTTATCGGAGGAAGGCAGGTGCCGGGAAAATATCCTTTTCCGGCAAGAAGCTATATTCTGGAAAACAGGACCGTTAATGGCGCTGTAAAATTTGTAGATGTTACAAAAGAAGTAGCACCCGATCTATTAAATGCAGGTATGGTCACTTCTGCATTCTGCGGTGATATTGATAACGATCATTGGACAGATCTGGTGATAGCAGGAGAATGGATGCCGGTTTGCATATATAAAAATATTCATGGGAAATTTATAAAAACCACTATTGAAGGGACAAAGGGATGGTGGTTTACCATTGAAGGCGCCGATTTTGATAAAGACGGAGATATCGACCTGGTAGCTGGTAATCTGGGATTAAACTGCAGGTATAAAGCAACCGCGGATAAAACTTTTGATGTTTATGCAGCAGACTTTGATAAAAATGGGAAATGGGATATAGTATTAAGCTATTATCAGGAGGATAAACAATTTCCGCTGAGAGGCAGAGATTGTTTTGTACGACAAAATCCGGATATTGCCCTTAAATTCCCTACATATGAAGAGTTTGGTGAAGCTACTGTTTCGGATATTTATACCCAAAAAGCGTTGGATGAATCATTGCATCTTAAGGCCGAAACATTTGCCAGTTGTTACTTTGAGAATGATGGGAAAGGCAATTTTAAGATGCTTAATTTTCCAAACGAAGCCCAGTTATCCTCAATCAACGGAATAATTATTGAGGACTTTAATAAAGACGGAAACCTGGATGTTTTAGCTGCAGGGAATCTTTTTAACATGGAAGTTGTGACACCACGAAATGATGGTAGTATAGGAGTTTATATGGAAGGTGACGGGAAGGGCGGTTTTAAAATAAAACCAGCGCAGGAAACGGGTTTTTTTGCTCCAAACGATGTAAAATCATTGGCGTTGCTTAAACTGAAAAATGGAGAAAAACTGGTGTTAGTTGGAAACAATAACGGGAGGTTACAAATATTTAAGATTAAATGAATAAATTAATCTTTATAGAAAAATTACTTAAAATGAGGCTCAGCATTTGTTTGATTTTAATATGCGTATTGTTTTTTTCATGCAGCAAACTTAATAAAGGAACTTTTAAAAAAATATTACCCTCCAGGTCAGGTATTAATTTCAATAATAAAGTGACAGAAAACGACACACTGAATTATTTGATTTTTCCTTATATGTATATGGGGGGTGGCGTTTCCGTTGGCGATATTAATAACGACGGTCTCGATGATATATTTTTTACCGGGAATCTTGTCAAAAACAAGCTTTATCTCAACAAGGGTAATATGAAATTTGAAGATATATCTGAAAAGGCTGGTATTACAGGTAATCATCAATGGTTTACAGGTTCAACTATGGCCGATGTGAATAATGACGGCTGGCTGGATATTTACGTATGTGTTTCATCTAAATATCAACCTAAAGGCAATTTACTTTTTATTAATAACCATGATAATACTTTTACAGAATGTGCTGCAAAGTATGGCATCAATGACAAGAGTTCATCTGTTCAGGCCACTTTTTTTGATTATAATAATGATGGACTTTTAGATTTATATGTTGCCAATTATCCGATTGTGCCGGTAAGTATGGGCGCCAAATATTATCATGATAAAATGATTGAAAACAAATACGAAGAATCGGGCCACCTGTATAGAAATAACGGTAATAATACTTTCACTGATGTAACGAAGGAAGCGGGAGTTCAGAATTTTGGAATGTCTATTGGGGTTGTGGCAATGGATTTTAATAATGATGGCCGGACAGATTTGTACATTTCAAATGATTTCAATGTACCCGATTACTTATATTTAAACAACGGAGACGGAACTTTTAAAAATATTGTGAGAGAGGCTACATCTCAAACATCGATTTTCGGAATGGGACTTGATGCAGCTGATATTAACAATGACGGGCTCATTGATTTATATCAGATTGATATGACTCCTGAAGATCATTATCGCAGGATGGTGAATGTCAGTCCTATGAGTCGCGAGACTTTTAATCTCAGCCTTAATTATGGTTTACATTATCAGTACATGCAAAACTCCTTGCAGCTAAACAACGGCATTTTTAATAACATTCCCATTTACAGCAATATTTCACTGTTTGCAGGTGTTGCATATACTGACTGGAGTTGGGGAGGACTTTTTATGGATTTGGATAATGACGGGAATAAGGATCTGTTTGTAACCAGCGGTGTACTGAGAGATATAAATGACAGAGATGTTTTGGAAGATTCAAGGAGTAATATTTATTTCAAGGTTAGAAAGGAATACCGTCCGGAACTCTTTCCCAGCACACCCGTAAAAAATCATGTGTACAAAAATAACGGCGATTTCACATTTACCAACAAAGCAGACAGCTGGGGTTTTGATAAACCGGGATTTTCAAATGGAGTGGCTTACAGCGATCTGGATAATGACGGTGATTTAGATGTTATAATTAACAATATAAATGCAGTAGCCGGCATTTACGAGAACAATGTTGTCTCTGCCAACTATCATTATCTGAAAGTAAACCTTGCCGGATCAGCTGCCAATCCATTTGGCATTGGCAGTATAGTTACTGTCAGAACAGGCAAGATTACTCAAAAGCAGGAACTTACTCTTACCAGGGGCTATCAATCGAGTGTCCCAACCACTATTCACTTTGGTTTAGCTGAAAAGGACACGATAGATGAATTAACTGTTACATGGCCCGATAAAAAACAGCAAGTACTAAAAAACGTTAGAGCGGACCAAACACTTAAATTAAATTACACCGATGCAGTTGCTGCTGAAGAAAAATCTATTCAAAAATTGAATTTTAAAGACATCACAAAACAGGCAGGTATAACATTTGTCCATCACGAAGATAAATACGATGATTTTGAGTATGAAGAGTTGCTTCCGTATAAGAATTCGCAGATGGGCCCTGGTTTAGCTGTCGGTGACATTAACGGAGACGGACTTGAAGATTTTTTTATTGGCAATGGCAAGGGTTTTAAGGCAGCTATATATTTGCAGACAGAAAAAGGTACATTTAAGGAAATAACAGGCCCCTGGATAAGCGATTCGCTTTATGAAGATACAGGGGCCTTAATGTTTGATGCTGACAATGATGGAAGATTGGATTTATACGTAGTTAGCGGAGGTAACGATAACAAGGAAAAAGAGGAATATTACCAGGACAGGTTGTATTTAAATACAGGAAAAGGTTTTATCAAATGTAAAAACTGTCTGCCGGCTGACTTACATAAAAGCGGGAAATGTGTAAAAGCTGCAGATTATGACAAGGATGGACATCTTGATTTATTTGTAGGAGGACGAATTGTCCCCGGAAAATATCCGCTCCCAGCAAACAGTTATATTTTAAGAAATAATGGAGGAAAAGGAGCTGATTTGAAATTTGAAAATGTCACAGAAAAAATAGCACCTGAATTATTAAATCTTGGCCTTGTCACAGATGCTATTTGGGATGACTTTGACAATGATGGGAATGTTGATCTTATTATTGTAGGTGAATGGATGAAAATTCATTTTTTTAAAAATTCTTCAAATAGATTTGTCGATGTTTCTGATAAATTAGGATTTAAAAAGACTGTAGGCTGGTGGAATAGCATTAAAAGTATCGATATTGATAAGGATGGCGATAACGATTACCTGGTAGGTAATCTCGGGTTAAATTATAAGTATAAAACCAGCGAAAAAGAACCGTTCGAAATATACTCCAATGATTTTGATTTGAATGGCAATTTAGATATCGTGCTCGGTTATAGTGAGAATGGGAAAAATTATCCGGTCAATGGCTTTGATGCTGCTGTCAGACAGCTTCCGGTTCTGAAACTCAGGTACAAAGGTTATGAAGAATTTGCAGGTGCGACTCTTCAGGAAATATACGGGGAACAAATGTTGAAGTCTTCTTTGCATTACAAGGCCGATACTTTTGCCAGTTTTTGGATTGAAAATATAGGGAAAGGGGAATTTAAAATGCATGAACTCCCAAATTGGGCTCAATTTTCTTCTATCAATGATATGGATGAAATAAAATATAATGATAATAGTACTGCATTTATTGTTGCCGGCAATTTATATAATTCAGAAGTTGAGACGCCTAGAAATGATGCGAGTATTGGACTGGTACTACTATCAGATTCAAAAGGTCAAATAAAGGTTATCCCACCTGCAGAAAGCTCTCTTATGGTGAAAGGTGAAGTGAAAGTTATCAGGAAGATTAAATTGGCTTCGGGAAAAGAGGCCTTTCTGTTCGCGCTAAATAATGATTCACTGAAATTGATTGAATTCAACTTAAACCATAAGTAAATGACAAAGTTTATTAGCGATCCCTAATTAAAGATTATGAAAAATTTTTATTGTTTACCCGGATTGATTTTCATTTTAGTTACTGTAAGCTTCTTTGGTATGAACCTGAATGCTCAGGAAAAGAAAATCATAGATGCTCGAGGTAAAATGAAACCGTGGAAGGAAGGTGGCTGGATAACCGGGAAATACCGGAATGTATTTCTTGAAGCCGGATATAAACAGGCAGATATCGATGCAAAACTTGTAAAGGCATATTCCGATGTTTTTGAGGGCCCCCGGAAAGTGTATTTTGAAGTTGGAGATTCAATGGCTTATGTTTCTGATGTCAAAAATCATGATGTCAGAACAGAAGGACTTTCATATGGAATGATGATCGCGGTACAACTAAATAAAAAAGATGTTTTTGACCGTTTGTGGCATTGGAGTAAGGCTTATCTGCAACATCAGAGCGGACCGCGTGAAGGTTACTTTGCCTGGAGCATTAATCCTCAGACTTTAAAACATAATTCTGAAGGTTCTGCTTCTGATGGTGAACTTTATTTCATAACTGATCTCTTATTTGCAGCTAACAGATGGGGAAATAATACCGGGATTAATTATTATGCGGAAGCCAGAAGAATTTTAGATGCCATGTGGGCTAAAGATGGAACCGGCGGGACAATGAATCTTATTAATGTAGAACACAAACAGATTACGTTTACCCCGGATAATTTCGGATATAACTGGACTGATCCGTCCTACCATCTGCCGGCTTTTTTTGAAATATGGGCTGAATATGCCAAAGATGGGAGAGAACAATTTTATCGTGATTGTGCGGATACAGCAAGGATGTTTCTCCACAGGGCTTGTCATCCGGTAACGGGTCTCAATTCAGACTATGCCGAGTTTAGCGGCGCTCCTCATTCAACTCAATGGATGCCTGCAGCTTTTCGCTATGATTCATGGAGAGTCCCAATGAATATAGCTATGGATTATTCCTGGTTTGCAAAAGATAAGGATTGGCAGCAGGAGTATGCCAGACACATTCAGAATTTTCTTTCTGGCATTGGTATTAATACTTTTGAAGATCAGTTTAATTTAGATGGTTCTCCTCCAGATTTCGTTCTTCAGGCAGGAGGGTATAAAAAATTACGTCATTCTCTTGGCCTGGTGGCTACAGTTGCTTCTGCGTCCATTATGGGAACACAGGAAAAAAGCTGGAAATTTGTAGATGCTTTATGGAATGCGAAACTCGAACCATATTCAGATGGTTATTTTGATCCCTATTATGATGGTCTGTTATATCTTTTCAGTATAATGCATCTGAGTGGTAATTATCAGATTATTAAACCAATTCTTTATAATTGACCGCCACCATTTATGGTTTTAATTGTTCCATCCTGGTTGTATTCCAATTCAACTACTTTAAGACTCCGTAACCAGGTTCTCCCACCCGATGGAATACAGTCGTGATGGAACAAGTACCATTTGCCTTTGAATTCTACAATAGAGTGGTGGGTAGTCCAGCCAACTACCGGAGTCAGGATTACTCCCTGATAGGTAAAAGGTCCATAAGGATTGTCTCCGATGGCATAACACAATAAGTGGGTGTCGCCTGTGGAATAAGAGAAATAATACTTGTCATTATACCAGTGCATCCATGATGCTTCGAAGAAGCGTCTTTCTGTTTGTCCGGCTTTCATCCGGCTGCCATCCTTGTTCAGCAAAAAAACAGGACGGGGTTCTTCAGCAAAGCCGAGCATATCGTCCGACAAACGAACAACCCTTGATGGAAGTGCTGATTCATCACCTGATGGCAAATATGCACATTCCAAGGCTCTGTTATCTCTGTAACGCTGTAACTGGCCTCCCCACAGCCCGCCGAAATACATATAATGTGTACCATCTGTATCCTTGTATACAGCCGGATCGATGCTATAACTTCCTCTGATGGGATCGGGCTGAGCAATGAATAGGCCTGCAGGATTGTTGGAAATTGCTACTCCCAAACGAAAAATATCAGTTTTGTCTTTTAGAGGAAAATACATATAATATTTGTTGTTTTTAAATGCCACATCGCAATCCCACAACTGGCGTCCGGCCTAGGCTATGTCACTAAGTTTAAGTACAACACCATGGTCTGTCAACTTCTCATTTTCAATATCGGAGGTAGAGAATACGTGGTAATCATTCATATCAAAATGATCACCATTATCATTTTCTGGAATACCAGATTCCCGGTCATGTGATGGATATATGTACAATTTTCCTTCGAAAAGATGAACAGCGGGATCTGCCATGAAATCATTCTCAACCAGGTATTTTGCTTGTTTCATTTCTAAACCTTTTATTTTTTTGAAATTTTAATTATTTCATCAACCACGCTTTTACGATTGTTATTGCGGTCGAAAAGTAAAGGATAATCAGTTCTGCCACGTATCGGAAAATTGTTTAGCCATGTTACGGCATCGTTCAATCCCCATACAGTGACACGATCTATTACATCATTGTATTTAAAATAAAGCTGAAACATATCCAGTACGCGTTTATTCCATTTTTGTTGAATGGAATACGGAACACCATCACGATAAGGATCCATTTCCGGCGCATATTTGAAATTTGCCGAAATGTTAGCTCCCGAATACGGATTGGGTAGGATTGATATATCCCATTCTGTAATTAAAATCTTGACGCCGGCTGCCGTAAGTTTCCTGAAGCTGTCTTCTATATTGCCAAGTGTAGGTGAATCCATATGCATATGAGCCTGCGAACCAACAGCATCAATTCTGACTCCGGCAGCTTTGAGTTCTTTTAATAGTTTCACAATGGCATCGCATTTTGCAGGAGTTTCTACATTATAATCGTTGTAATAGAGTTCTGCATCAGGGTCGGCTTCATGAGCAAACTGAAAAGCATATCTGATGAAATGCTTGCCGAGTATCTGGTAGAACTTACTATTGCGATATGATCCGTCATCTTCAAAAGCTTCGTTAACAACATCCCATCCTTTTATACGGCCTTTATAACGTCCCACAATTGTTAAAATGTGCTGACGCATGCGTTCCTTAAGTACCTCATAACTTACATCTTTCCCTTTCTCATCTACAAAGAACCATTTGCCTATCTGGGAATGCCAGATAAGACAATGTCCGGTAATAACCTGCTTGTTTTTTTCTCCAAAAGCCACAAATTTGTCAGCATCAGTCCAATTATAATTTTTTTCTTTCGGGTGTATATATTCCGGCTTCATACAATTTTCAGCAACAATTGCATTAAATTCTTTAGCAATCAATTCTGATTCTTTGGGTTTAATGCCATCGACCTGTTGAGTATTAACAGCTACTCCAACAAAAAATTTGCCACTGGCTGCCTCAGCCAGTGTATTTTGAGCCATACAGTTGGAGAATGCCAATAAAACTACTGAAGCTAATGCAGAAATAATTTTGATTTTCATTTATTCATTAAATTCAATTTATATTTTCTCTGCTTTCCCTCCGGGCTTTCAATTCCAATTCAATTTTAACTTCCATTTTCTTGTCAATAACATAGAAAAACAGCAACCCGACGCCTAAGATGAACGGGATTGAAGGATAGATGCTGACAAGCATTTTTGCTCCGGCTGCGACAGTATCAGGTTGAATAATTGCCTGTCCGGCAACCGCACTTTGTTTAGGGATGTAGCCGTATAAACTCAGAATCCATGCAACCAGGGCGCCTCCGATAGAAAAGCCTGTTTTAAGGCCTACCATCATTGCCGAGAAGATTATTGCAGTTGCCCTGCGATTTGTTTTCCATTCGGAATAATCAGCAACATCAGCAATCATTGCCCAGAGAATCGGGATGGTAATTCCGTATGAAAATCCATGCAAAATTTGTGAAACAAACATCAGGATTACATTTCCGGGTCTGAAAAAGATAAAGATCAGAACAAAAATAGCCGAAATGAGCAGGCCATATTTGTAAACATCACGTTTGCCATATTTATCTGCAAGACCTTTTGAGAATGAAATACCAACAATCATGAAGATAATACCGCCAGCATTAAACAATCCAAAACCCGCTGCAATAGGATCTGATCCAAAGAAATTAATACCTACTGCAGATAAATCAGAAATGAGAGGACTAATAAAATCAGTAAGTGCACGCTTATCTACATAATTATTAAAATAATACACATAAGAACCCCCTTTCATCGCCAGGGTGATGAACACCAATATTGTTAAAATGAGCATAATTAACCAGGGTCTGTTCTTCGAAAGATCAGACAGGTCATCTTTAACCGATGATTTTTGCTCCAAACGTGGAACGATGCGCTCTCTGGTTGTGAAAAAAGTTATAAGGAGCATGATTGTTCCAAAAGCTGCCAGCCATGTCATTACTGCTTCAATTCCCACTGCTTTGTCTCCATGGCCTGCATATTCAATAATTGGAAGCATAAAAACCTGTACAAAAAACTGGGCAAACATAACTGCAACAAACCGGTACGATGAAATACTGTTTCTTTCTCCCATATCACCTGTCAGCACACCGCTCAGAGCTGCATATGGAAGATTACTTGAAGCGTACATCAGCAACAGAAGCGTATAAGTTACAGTGGCGTAGATTAATTTCCCTTTGTACGAAAAATCCGGTGTTGAAAAGGCCAGAAGTGCAATAACTCCAAGAGGGATAGCCGTGAATAAAATCCAGGGCCGGAATTTACCCCATTTCGAATTGGTCCGGTCAGCCAATAAACCGATCATTGGATTAAATATGAATGCGGCAACTAAGCCTACAGAAAGCATAACAATTGACGCATCTGTATTTTTTAGCCCATAAATATCGGTATAGAAATAAGCCAGATAAGTAATTAAGGTCTGGAAAACCAGGTTTGCAGCAAGGTCCCCAAGGCTATACCCTATTTTTTCGAGCACTGTGACTTTTCGAGAAGTTTGACTCATTGTAGTAGTTTATTAAGGAATGGGCTATTTAAATAATAGTTGTGCAAAATTAAACAGGTTATTTCTCCAGACAGGCCATGTATGTCCGCCGGGATATTCACTGTATGTGTATTTTATGTTCATTTCATCGAATTTCGAAAGCATAATTTTGCAGTTTTTGTATGCGATATCTTCAGGTCCCCCCATGGAAATCCAAAACTTTTTCAGATCAGTATTTATTTTATCTGAATTCTTGCTCATGAAATTGTATTGTGTATTGGCCATATCTTCCTGCAAAGATGGGATCCACCCGGAGCTAAATACTCCTAAGTATGAAAATAAACCAGTATTATTTATTCCTGTATAGAGGGTTTGTATGCCACCCATTGATAAACCGGCGAGAGCACGATTTTTAGAATCTGTTTCAGCATGGAAGTTCTTTTCTACAAAAGGAATTACTGATTGTTTCAATTCAGCAGTGAAGGCTTTCAGCATGTTTTCACCAAAACCATTTCCTCCGGTAGAAAAGTTGCCGTCCATCATGACGATAAGCATAGGTTTTGCTTTTTTTTCTGCAATAAGATTGTCCATAATTATGTCTGTTTTCCCTTGTTCAGCCCAGCCTCTTTCATCCTCTCCACCTCCATGTAAAAGATACAAAACCGGGTATTTTTCGCTTGTATTCACATCATAACCGGCAGGTGTGTAAATGAAGAAACGGCGCCAGCTCCTTGTCACTTCAGAGAAATAGCGCTTTATGCGAATGTCGCCATGCGGTACATCTTTTAATGTGTAAAAGCCATCGCCTTTAAAAGGAACTTCTATACAACTTGCCATTCGTCCCATACCGTAAAAAGCTTCGCTTGACGGGTCGCAAACTGCAACGCCATCAATTATCAATGAGTAATAATGAATACCTTCGCTTAATGAATCCGTTGTAACGCTCCAGATTCCGTCGCTGCTTTTCGCCAAATCGTATTTCCTGACTAAATCAAGTTGCACTTTTTGAGCATCAGGCGCTTTAATTTGAAATACAGCCCTGCCGTCTGGCATAATCTGAGGATATTTAGAACTTCTTACATTGGTTGCAGCCGGAGTTCCAAGAACACTATATTTATTGAAAGAAGAGATATCAACAGGTTTGAAAAGAAGTTGGGAAAACATATATAAATCATTTTTCCATACTTTGAAGTCGTGAATACCTGGTTCAATGTAAAAAATGTGAGGAACGCTTTTCGCAACAAGATAATCGTGAGTACGCTGGCTGAAACTTATCAGACCGTCATTACCACCGCATGAGATCCAGAGAACTTTTAGTTTTTTCTTTGCTTCATCCGGATTCGGCACTAATAATTCCGGTGCTTTTGTGTTTGGAGCAGAAGAAAAACCTCCTATCCATGCAAATCTATCCAGGTTGCCAAGACCAAAATTCAGGGATTGTCCGCCACCCATCGATAAACCGGATATTGCTCTGTTTTCACGGTTGGTAAGTACCGGGTATTTTTTCTCAACAAATGGAATTAAATCATTAAGCAAGTCTTTCTCAAAAGTAGCGAATGCCTCCACCTTATCCGATGCCATTATATTTCCGGTGGCCCGGTCGTCTTTCATAGCACGGCCGTTTGGCATGATCACGATCATTGGCTGTAATTTGTTTTCAGCATAAAGATTATCCATGATAATCTGAGGCTGACCTCCTTTCAGCCATTCTTTTTCATCGCCACCAATGCCATGTAAAAGATAAAGTACCGGATATTTTCTGCCTTTAGTATAAGAAGGAGGAGTATAAACAAGAGCTTTACGTTTTGTGCCAACTGTTTTCGAATAATATATAATGGTGTCAATTTTTCCCTTTTTTATTTCATTACGGGGAGTATCAAAGCCTGCTGGAGAATGATTTATTATATTCTGGCCTTTAGCCTGAAAGCATACTGCTAATGTTATTATAAATAGTATTGTTTTCATCTTATTCTGATATTAGCTGTTATTTTGAAATCATGATTTTTGATGTTTTTAAGTCTTTTGGATCTGAACTGCTTCCATAGTAAACATCATACTCGCCCGGAACAACAGTCATTCTGCCTGCCGGTCTGTCAAAAAATTCAAAGGAGTCATAAGGCAAACTGATTACAGCCTGACCTGTTTTTCCGGCAGCAATACTCAACCGTTGAAATCCCTTCAAGGTTCTGAGTGGTCCGTCACTGTCGTTTACTCTGTGAACATAAACCTGGACGATTTCAGTTCCGTCACGTTTTCCAAGATTTGTCACAGGGATTGTAAGTACGACTGCTTCGTTATTCCTGATCTCTGTTGTATTGAAATTTGCAGCTCCAATTGAGAATTTTGTATAGCTTAAGCCAAAGCCGAATGGGAATAAGGGATCAGACATGAAGCGGTAGGTACGACCTTTCATTGAATAATCTTCAAAGTCGGGCAACTGCTGTGAAGTCCTGTAGAATGTTACAGGCAGTTTGCCTGATGGGTTATAGTCTCCAAAGAGGACATCGGCAACAGCCTGGCCTCCTGATTCGCCGGCGTACCAGGCCTGGAGAATTGCGTCACAGTTTTCTCTTTCAGGGGTTAATGCAATTGCGGAACCGGAACAGTTCACATATACTACTCTCTTCCCGGACTGCTTCAGTGCTTTCAGACAATTGCGCTGCACAGATGGTAATTCAATGCTGGTACGGTCACCATTTTTGAATCCTGTGTATGATACCGGCATTTCTTCACCTTCCAGCAGACCCGAAAGTCCACCAACAAAAATTACCACATCATATCCCTTAAGCTTTTTAATCAACCCGGTATAATCGATGTCGACTTCTTTGCCAAAGTCAAACTCTAAGTTTGCCTCCCAATTGTTAAGTTGTGCGTACCTGAAAGCAATCTTATATGTCTTTCCGTTTTCAACTTCTATAGGAATTCTGGAAGGGAGTGTCCTCCAATTATCATACACTATCAATGACCGGTTATTTACCAACAATTCGAAATGCCCTGTCGCGCCACATTTGAAAACAAGTTCTTCAGTTTTTGATGCAACAAACTCTGTTTCAAACAAACCTGAGAAACCCTCTGGTTTTACTCCTGTTTCAAATTCATGCTGACCTGCTACTGTTAATTTTATTGGGTTTGTTATTTGCCGGGTAACGACAGCATCGCCGTTTTCTTCCCTGTTGTTCCAGTATGTAGCTTTTATTCCGGGTTTGCCTTCAAATGAAAAATAGGAGAAATAGCTATTTGTTACTTTATCTTCAACCAGATCGCAGCCTTTGTCGTAAAAAACATTACCGGTAGAAACCTTCGACGAAATGCCATCAAGAATGGAGATGGTCTTTACAGGCGTTCCATTGTAATTTCCCCAGAGCATTGGTTTGTTGCTGGCATTTGGTCCAATAACCGCAACTTTTTTACCTTTACTTAATGGGAGNNTATTGTTTTTATTCTGAAGGAGTGTCATCGATTCGCGAGCCATGTCTAATGCAAGTTTGCGATGTTCTTCATTGTTTATGACCGAAGGAGGGATTCTCGTCCAGGGGACAATAGAATCTTCGTCCATTTCACCCAGATCATAACGGCCAGTTAATACACGCATCAGATGTTTGTTGATCTCTTCTTCTTTAATCAGTCCCCGGGAAACAGCATCAGGTAATTTTTTAAAAGGATAGTCTTGCCACACACATTCCACATCGGTCCCGGCTAAAACAGCTTTTGAAGCAGCATGTNNACAACAAGGTATTTAAAACCCCAGTCATCACGAAGAATCTGTTGCAATAACCTAGAATTACCACAGCAAGGCTCATCGTCCAATCGCTGATAGGCGCACATTACCTCTCTTACATCGGCTTTCTGAACCAGTGATTTGAATGCCGGGAAATAGGTTTCGTACAAGTCGCGGGGATCGAGATTGTTGAGATTAAGTTGGTGACGGCTCCATTCAGGACCCGAATGTACGGCATAGTGTTTGGCACACGCCAGAAGCTTTTTATATCTGGCATCGGCAGGCCCCTGAAGTCCTCTCACTACAGAAATGCCCATGCGGGAAGTCAGATAAGGATCTTCACCGTAGGTCTCCTGACCTCTGCCCCAGCGTGGATCGCGAAAAATGTTGACGTTTGGTGTCCAGACTGAAAGACTAAAGAAGCGTTTGTTCTCTTGCCCTGACGCCTGAACTTCATTAACTTTTGCACGCGCTTCATCAGAAGTTGCATCGAAAATCCTGAATAGTAATTCATCATCGAAAGAAGCTGCCATTCCAATCGGTTCCGGGAATACAGTTACATTGCTGTTGTTGGCATAGCCATGAAGCGCTTCACTCCACCAGTTGAACCGTTTTATTCCCAAACGTGGAATTGGGTCGGACTGGTCGCACATTAATACTGCTTTTTCTTCTATAGTAAGCCTCGAAATCAAATCTTTAGCCCGTTCTTCGGAACTTAGATGCGGGTTCTGAAAAGGTAATTGCTGTGCACTGACACCTACTGACAAAATCACGAAAGTAGTAATGTAAAGTCCCTTTTTAATTTTTGCTAAAATCTGTGATATCATATCAGGCATGTTAAATTTTTATAAGGAACCAAACCACACAAGCGAACAATTTTTACCAACCTGTTACACATATTTTCATGTTATTTCAATTTTCAATTTCTTCAGGTTACTGTTTTCTAATCTCAACTTTAATTTGTGTAAATGAATGTGCCGGAAAAGAATAGCTAATTCTGTTTTTATCAGTATTAATTACTTTTGTTACAGGTATATACTGACTTTGCTTATCATATGTAAAAGCATCGTTCAGCGTGTTTCCGGCAACAAGGGTGGCTTCTGCTTTATCTGTGAACTCTCCGGATTCTGAAATGATATCGGCAGTAATTGGTTTGTCTTTATGCCTGTTAACCACGTTTATAATGACATTGGCGGTCTCTTTTGAGTATACAGTTGTTACGTCGAGATAAGGGATTCCCTTATACAAATCAGTATTGAAAGTATCACATTCAACATATGTATCGACAGATTTTCCACGACAATTATTTGAAAATGTTTTAAAAATATAGAATAAAGGTGTTCTAAAAGTTCCTTTTTCTTTATCGCTTCCCAACAAAGAAGTAAGCATAGTGAAATTTGACATTTTAACAATATCAGCGTGACGGATAAAAGAGTTAAAACATTGTGCTATCGGAAGGGCTGACAATAAATCTCTCGACATAATTCCCCATTCATCCACAGAAATAGAGATTGGGTTCTTAAAATTGTTCATAACCCTGGCCACCTCAATCTCTGAAGCTGTTACATTTATCTTCTCTTCGAAATCTAAAGCACTTTGTCCCATGTAATTATAGTAGTCAGGAGAGTTTTCCCAGTAACGGTGAATCGAAATATAATCAATCAGATCTCCAAGTCCGGAAAGAACCTTTCTGTTCCACTCAACCCATTGTCCTGATGATTCATAATAAGAAGATCCGGAGGCCACTAATTTTATTGTATTATCAACAGATTTCATTGCTTTTGCTGCCTCCCGTCCAATCTTAACATAATCTTCGGCTGTCTTATGTCCAAGCTCCCATGGAGTTCCATCGACTTCATTTCCAAGGTCCCATATCTTTAAGTTATAGGAATCGGGATGTCCGTTTTTTGCACGAAGATCAGAAAACCAGGTTCCTTTTTTATAGTTGCAGTATTCCAGCCAGTTACATGCATCAGTAATGTTGCCGAGACCAAGGTTTACACAGACAATATTTTCACTTCCTATCGCTTTATTTAAAGCAATCCATTCATCAATACCTACATGATTGTTGTCGAGATCACCCCAGGCCAGGTTAATTCGAACCGGACGCTTATCCTTTGGGCCTATACCATCCTGCCAGTTGTAGCCGCTTACATAGTTACCCCCCGGCCACCGCATGTTTGTAACCTTGAGCTCTTTCATGGCTTCAACATAATCTTTTCTGAAGCCGTTTTCATCTGCAAGCTTCGAAGATGGATCATACAAATTCCCATAGAGGGTATTGAAGCTGACAGTATCAGGCAACCCCATCATTTTCCCGCTGAAATGAATAGGTTCCATGAATACGCCGTAAATTTTAGGATCAATATCTCCGATTTCCCTTGAGATATCAATTTTAATTTTTGCATTCTGAGCAAATAAAGAAAGGGGCAACGCCAGCAATACAGAAAGAATCATTTTTTTCATGGCAAATTAAGTTCTGTACTATAATTGTTTTTCATTGATAACTGTATTCTAAACCAATCAAAATCAACATGTCCACCTGTTTCATATGTGGCATAATTAAAGAGGCAAAATTTGTTTCCAGTGAATATTGTAAGATTAAATCTCATTGATAATTCATTTCCAAGAGGCGTGAATGTTTTATTGTCAAAACTAAACTCAAAGGTTGCCTTCTTTGTATTGTTAGATGCGATGGTTCGCAGGTATACTGATGAATTATTCATAGCCAGAGAGTCAATTGCTTTGCCATTATTAACCATAATCAGAAATTTCGAACCTTTATTTTGTTTGACCGCTATAAAAGCATAAGGGTCCTGAAAAACAGCCAGACCTGCTACATCACCATCTTTCATATTTTTTACTTCCAACCTGGCAGTACCTATGGTTGGGATGGTCTGATCGTAATTGGCAAAGATCCTTTGAGTAAGCATATTAGGGGCTTCGGGCAGTTTAGAAACAACCCTGGTTGTTTCCAAGCTGAGGAATCCTGGTCTTCTTTTTAGCGACCATTTGGTTGAGTCGGGGTTGTGGTTCCATCCCCATTGCATCCCCAGTGTCTTATCGTTGAACTCATCCGATGCAGGCAGATCTATAATCGGATATTTTTTTCCAACATTTGGTTTTTTATATCTTACTACGCCTTTCCCATCAACTCCTGCAATAGGCCAGTTATCAACCCATGTTACCGGATGCAATGAAGGACAACGTCCAAATGGTCCGCTGTCGACAAATAGCATTGTCCACCACTCGTTTGTTTGTGTTCTGATGAGCGCCCCCTGGTGAACTCCGAAGTTAACCCCTTTCGTTGTATCTCTGAGAACCACCTTNNAACACCTCCATAAGTGCAATACAAATAATAATAATTGTTTATTTTATATACATGGGATCCTTCAAGACCATCACGAATATCACCTGTGTAAACCAATGAATCTTTACTTTTTGGAGCAAAAGTCTTATCTAGTTCAGTTATAAAGATCTTACCATAACCGTGTGCAACAAAAACTCTTCCATCATCGTCGAAGAATAAGCCGGGGTCATAAAAACCTTTTGGTAGCTTTCTGATTTCCCACGGTCCCTCTGCTTTTGCGGCCGAACAAATAAAACCGCCTTCGTTAAGGGTTATGAACAGTAAATAAAATTTACTGTTGTCATATTTTAAACTGGTCGCCCATTGTCCATGCCCGTATCTTGCACAACCATCCAGGTTATAACAAGGATTGAAATCGAAGCGGGGAACAGCATTACTGCAATACTCCCAATTCACAAGATCGTAGGATTTCAGAATTGTTACTCCGGGAAAAATGAACATGGTCGTGGAAACCATATAATAGGTATCAGCAACCAAAATCACATCAGGATCAGGAAAGTCCGCAAAAATGACCGGGTTAGTATAAGTGCCATCATTGTTATCGCTGTGCGTTTTCTGGGCTAGCAGACAATTAACCGGGAATATTAATATAATAAAAACAACAGGAATTTTCCTTTTTCCAAAATGAATCATATAATTCTTGCTTTTATAAGTTTAATTAAAGCGATAGGTTGCAGGGTACCCGACAAACAACTGCTTCCTATCGCTTAATAAACTAACTATTGAAACTACCAACAACGTGTAATAATTATAGACTCAAAAAAGTGCACCTATTAATTATAACATGTTCTAATTACCCTAAAAACTAAAGAACCTATTTGAATCAAATGTAAATTATTCGGTGCTCTAACTCTGTCAAATTTGATATAACAACTATTAAAATTGATTCATATAGCAAAAAAGGAAATCATGCTGTAATGATTTTGACGGTAAAATGGTCGATTTTAATAATCGAGAACAAGCAGGGAACTAACGGAATCTAATTACCAGCCAATCAAGATACTGCAGGTTCATTGCCGTATTCAGTAGCAAATTCAGATGGGGTCTTTCCAAAATGATCATGAAAACACTTTGAAAAATATGATGGAGTTGAAAAACCTGTGGTAAAAGCAATTTCTGAAAAATTTAAGCGATCTTCCAATATAAGTTGAGAAGCCTTCTTTAACCGGACAGTCCTAATGAATTCGACTATAGATAAACCACTGATTGCTTTAACTTTTCTGTATGTTTGAACTTTGCTTAAGGAGACACAATTTGCCAGCTGGTCAACATTCAAGTCGGTATCAGTCAGATTTTCCTCAATAAAGGCTAATACTTTCCTGATAAAATCATCATCGAGCTTACTGGTTCCTGAGTCTTGCGGAATCAGAGTAGTCTCCTTTAAGTATTTTGAATATATAGCTTGTTTAAAGCTAATCAGACGTTGAACCTGGACTTTCAGGATATCAATATTAAATGGTTTAATCATGTAAACATCGGCACCCATCTCCAATCCCTCAATCTGCTGATTAATTCCTGTTTTTGCTGATAAAATAATTATTGGAATATGAGAAGTTATTACCTGATTTCTTAATTTCTTACACAATTCAATACCCGACAAAACTGGCATCATCACATCAGTGATTATCAGGTCCGGAATAGTTTCATTAGCTATATTAAGTCCTTCTTCGCCGTTATTAGCAGATAAAAATTTATAATCTGATGATAATTCTTCTATTATATAATTTCTGATATCCTCATCATCTTCCACAATTAAAATCCTGAGCCCATAATTTTGTTTGGGAGACAGATTTTCACTATCTTCTGTAATCTTTATATTTCTACTTGATTTTTTATATATGGCAGGGCTGACTTCGCTACTGCTGTTAAAATCAGTTTGAATTACAGGCAGGTAAATGTCAAAACATGTTTCAAGATTAGGTTCACTTATAACCTCAACTCTTCCATTATGCAGTTCAACAAAACTTTTAACCAGGGCTAATCCGATACCCGTACCTTCAATATTTTTATTTTGAACATTATTAACCTGGTAATAACGATCAAAGACTTTACTTAAATTTTCGTTGCTGATACCCTGCCCCGTGTTTATAACTGATATTTTAACATATTCGGTATCTGACTCCCTGAATTTGGAGAGGTTTATCATAATAACCCCGTTTATGGATGTATATTTGAAGGCATTTGATAATAAATTAAATATTGCCTTCTCAATCATTCCTTTATCTATTGGTAATTCAAGACGATCGAAGGAGTAGTTGATCTTAAATTCGATATTCATCAGATCAGCCAGGTTAATGAAAAGATGGCTGATTTCATTTGTCATGGAAACAATTTCGCAAAGCTCGAAGTCCGGCTTTAGCAATTGCTTTTCAATCTTGCTAAAATCCATTAACTCATTGGTCAGCTTTAACAAACGATTGCTGCTTTTCAGTACAAGCCTGATCCTGTCTTTGTCTTTAGTCGAAAGGTTGTCTTCATTTACCAGTTTCTCAAGAGGATTAATGATCAGACTTAAAGGAGTACGAAACTCATGAGAAATATTTGAAAAGAATTCACTTTTCATTTTATCTAATTCTTCGATCTTTTTCCTCTCATAACGTTCTTTTTCGACAAGAGATTTCTGCATTGTTTTCTGGATCACCAGCTTCCGGTAAGTAAATAACAGAATCAGGACAACGAGTAAATAGATAGAATAGGCCATTTTGGAACGCCAGAATGGAGGCAGATAGTGGATCTTTACACTCTTTAGTCCGCTAATATCTGAAGAATTGACCACCATTATACTTAGATTATATTCTCCCGGATTTGTATTTGGAAGATTAAGAGTACGTTGCCCGCGACTGAGTATAATCCATTCGCTGTTATTACCTATTTTATATTTATACAATATCTTCTCAGGATTTAAATAGTCAAGCGCTGCAAATTCAATATTAAGAGTAGAGCCAAATGGAACGTTAATGACATCGCTCAAGTTTGCTTCATTGTCAATAATGTGTATTCCCATGTATTTTTCAGAAGGAATAATTGTGTGATTATTGATCTTAATATCAGTAATATAAACAGGAGCAGATATTTGATAATTCTGTATTGAGTCGGTGTTAAAAGTCACTAAAGATTCATTGGTAGAAAACCAGATATTCCTGGCAGTGGATAATGCTACAGCTCCATTGATATACTGGTTCAATTTTGCGTTGTCAGAGTTGTAAAAGTTTTGTATTGATAAATCCTTACTGTTGATTTTAGATATCCCATAAGATGTAGAAATCCAGATATCATGATTATCATCTTCTATGATGCTGTTAATGCTTTCGGAACAGAGCCCGTTTTTTACATTTAGAATCTGGAGATTATTATCACTAAGATAACAAAGACCTGAATTAGTCCCAATCCATATGTTCCGGCTTTTATCCATGTAAAAACAATTAATGTAATTACTTGGAAGTTTCTCATTGATATCCAGCTCTTTTCCAACAAATTTATGATTTGAAAGCTCTTCAATTTCAATAATTCCTTTATTCCTTGTGCCAAGCCAGTAAACATTTTCTCTTACTTCAACCATAGAGCTGACAGGAGAAATAGTAAAATTAATCTGCTCCTTGTTCACCTCAGAGTAAATCTGAGCAATTTTAGAATTAGTCTGCAGCTGTTCTGATGTCTTTGAATTAAGAAAACCATCAAATATTTCAAGAACATAGGCATTTCCCCAGCTTTCAATCCATAACCTGCCTTTTCTGTCATCAAAAAAATTTGTTATGTAGGAATTCTCCCTGGGATCCCTGGAAAATAATGCATTTGCCTCAATAGGCTTAATTGTGTCTTTTGATTCGCCTTCTACCAGGCTTAAGGCAAATTTTGAAGGGACAACATATATTCCGATCCTTGAATATATGATCCATAAATTCCCTTTCTTGTCCTGATAGGTAAAATTGATTTTATCGTTTTGTAATTGAAGGCCTGAACTTAAAGATGTAAATTGCCTGTAGCTGTAGTATTTTGAATCAAAAAGATCTATCTCATTCCGGTTAAAGCTTACCCAGAATTTGTTTCTATCCGAGGATTGCTTAATCGCATGTATTTCTTTTGACTTGGTATTATCTGATTCCGAGAAATTATAATAACGGAAATATTCTTTCTGATAGTAAATTTTTGACAATCCTGATTCCGCCATGCTCAACCATGCGGTACCCGAGTTATCTAAAAAAATCTGATCAATAAAATTGGATTTTAACTTTATTGGAAGATTTTCCTCATTCCGATAATTCTCAAACCTCAGGCTTCCGTTTTTCTCTTTCTCAAAGATATATAGCCCGTCGCCATATGTGGCAATCCAATACCGGTTCTGGCTGTCAACAATAGCTGATTTTACTCTTTTATCACCGATAATTCTGTTTATTTCATTAATTACAAGATCATTATCCAGTATATGTTTTACGGGATCAACAACAAAAACTCCGCCATCCCAGCTTGATGCCAGTATTTTACCATTTGAATAATCAGCGAGCCACCTTATAGAGTTTTGATTGTACGAATTAACAATTTTAAATTCATAAGTATCAGGATCAAGTTCATATAACGGGCTGTTTGTCCCAATCCATAATGATTTACTCCCGGGTTGGGAATAGATGAAATTTATAACATTCATTTGTAAATTCTTGTTCAACGGGTCAGGCCATAATACTTTAACTTTAAA
Source organism: Bacteroidales bacterium (assembly GCA_003141415.1). GTDB lineage: Bacteria > Bacteroidota > Bacteroidia > Bacteroidales > VadinHA17 > LD21. The sequence continues at coordinate 8,632 of PLLX01000158.1, read as the reverse complement.
AAGCGTATTAACATCGATATCTTCCCTTTCATCAATCACCAGCAGACCTTCGTTAGTGGCAACCCATATCCTGTTCTGAAAGAATAATATTCTGTTAACTTTAGAATTATTCCCTTCGCTCAATTTAAGGCTAAATAGTTTCCCGGTGTGAGAGTTATAATAAACAATCCCCTTACCGGCAGTGCCTATCCAGAAGTTCTGATTCCTGTCTTCAACGATACAGTACGTTTCATATTTTAAAATTCCGCTTGCTATTGAATTGATATTTTTAAAACTATATCCATCGTATCTGAACAAGCCATTTGTAGTACAGATCCATAAAAAACCTTTAGAATCCCTGAATACACTGTTGACACCTGAAGATGTTAACCCTTCCTTGTAAGAATAGTCCTCGATTCGTATACTTTCATTTAAGGCAAACAGAAAATTGCCATGGCTTAGAATCAATATCAATATATAAAGTATACCCTTCCTTTTCACTTTCGGTTAACTCCTTGCTAAATTTTTTTGAACACACTTAATAAAAATGATACATAAACTTTACAAAAATGTTGAAATCAGAATATATGTTGTCTTTAAACTGATCTGGCAACTGGAAATAAGTCTTGAAGAACCAAATAATATACACAAGTTAAAAACAATTGGATTAATTACAACAAAAAAAAATAAGTATCTGCTAATAAGCTTAGTTTATATTTCTGATCAAGAAACCACTTTGTTAGTTTAACATACTGTTTTGAAAATATATAAAGAGATTCTCTGTAAGAGCAAGAGCTTAAGGAAAAAGTTTGTGGCGGATTTTGTGGCAGGAAGCACAAAACCCCTTGATAATCAAGGGGTTTATAGTGCTCATGCGCGGTGCGGACGGGACTCGAACCCGCGACCCACGGCGTGACAGGCCGTTATTCTAACCAACTGAACTACCGNNCAATATGCTCCGAATTCTCCAATTAGAACAAATATTCCACATCCAAAGACTGTTTTTGGAATTTCGTTTGGATCTCGATTTGATTTTCTTGATTTTCTGGTAGAAAAAGCTAATTCCATACAATATGAGCTTAAGCCTAATCAAAGATTAAGTTTTGAAAAGTATTTGCATGTAATTGAAAAAAGGCCAGTCAAAAATTCGATTAATGACCTTCTCTCAGATATCTTTAGAATGTATAGCCAGGTGATGGATGAAAATGATTTCCAGTATGGGTTTTTAAAATTTTGGCAAATAGCCGAAAGGATGGCTTTATCAGATCCAAATGGACCTTCAACTGATAGTATAAAAAAGATAATTACTTATTTTACTGATCCGACACCAGAATTTGACCTTTCACCATATATTGAAAAACTCTCAGAAAAGAGGAATGACCTCGTTCATAGAGGTATTGAAAATATTGAGGAAGCCGATTTTAATATTCTTAAAAGTATATGTGAGAGGGGAATACAATGGTTATATTTTAATAGATTTAATTTTAAAACCCTCAAACATTTAGAGGTTTTTTATAACTCAAAAGATTTAAACGAAAGTGAGATTAAAGCTACAATTGATACCTTGAATTATATTACTAAACAAAGAATAAAATAATTCTATGCATAACGGGGACTTAATATAAAAATAAGCCAGTTTTTAAATATATTGTGCAATAGTTGTGCAAACAAGCTTATATAAATAGTTAAGCTCCTGAATATCAGAGGCTTTATTGTTTTCATTTGCGGTGCGGACGGGACTCGAACCCGCGACCCACGGCGTGACAGGCCGTTATTCTAACCAACTGAACTACCGCACCAATTGTAAAACGAGTTGCAAAATTAACCTAATTTTTAACTTGGCAAAATTATTTTTGAAAATATTATCTGTAAATTTCTCATAGGTTATTTTATATATTCAGTTATAATATACTATTATTCAGATACTTAATGAGTTGAAGAAACTGAAATTCACTCCTCCGTAATTACGGTGCTCAAAAAATAATTTATGACTTGCAAAACTTATACCCCTGGGATGTTCGAGTATGAAAAATCCATCATCTTTAATCACTCCTGCCTGGGTCACAAGGTCCGGCAACTCTGAGAGCCAGGAAAGCTCATATGGAGGATCTGCAAAAACAATGTCATATTTAGCTGAACATGTTTTTAAATAAGCCCTCACATCAATATGGATCGGCCTGACATTTTGCAGGTCAAGCTCCTTTAATATTTTCCTGATTCCTGAAATATGTCTCAGATCTTTTTCAACAAGATGAACCGTCGAGGCTCCACGTGAAGCGAATTCATAGCTTATACTTCCTGTTCCGGAAAAAAGATCCAAAACATTAATAGATTCAAAGTCGACTCTGTTATTCAGGATGTTAAATAAACCCTCACGGGCAAAGTCAGTAGTTGGCCTCGCCCTGAAGTTTGAGGGAGGATTGATTCTCCTTCCTTTGTATCTGCCTCCTATTATTCGCAATTTACAACATTAAAAAGATTCATGAACCGATGAAGTTCCGTATCATTAAATACATAACTGAATGTAAAGTTGCCTGAAGGTTCCGCAAATTTTATATTTCGTATGTATAATGAAAAACTTGATGACAGATCATCATATTTTTCTGTAATACCGCTGAAATATATTGTCTCTTCCTGTTTGATATCCAGATTTTTAAAAGCGTTCATGACATAATACAAAATGTCTGATATATTCCGGTAAGCAAATGAATTACAGAACTTTAGTATATTGTTGTTAAAGATAATAAGGTTGAAAAAATCTCTTTCAACATGAACATGTATATAATTTCCGTTTACACTTTTTCTGATTGAAGAGGTATGGTCCAATAATAATTTAATATGATGATGTGGATATACCCCCGGGTAAACACTATTAATTAACTCACTGATTGATCTGGATACCGAGAATACAAGGAATGCATCGGGATCACTTATTTTATCTACCAAAACAATATGATCGTCTTTCATGGTATGATTGAATGTGAAGTATTCAACTTTTTTACCAGGGTCAAAGAGGGGTGTCGGTACAAGAGTAAACTTTGATGAAGGCATAACACAATGTACTTTCTTGTATCGCTTAGTCAGAAAATCATCCTTGAGCAGCAACTCACTTATTTTATCGGCATTAAAATACTTATTCTCTTCAGCCCCGAATGACCTGATCAATATAAACTTATTTCTTATTGAATCAAGAAGACAAAACGATAATCCGTCGGGACTTACCTGGATGGATAACTCATAGTTTTCTGTAGAGTTTATATCGAGGGTCTCATCAAAGAGTTCGAGAAAAGGCATTTCTTAATGTTATCAAGATTGGTTATGTTTACAAACAAAAATAGGAAAAAAATTCAAGCGGCTGTTTGTGATTCTGCTAAATACTCATGCGAGATACCATTATATATAATAATCTGTGTAAGAATCTGGGAAATACGCCCACAGATGATCAGTCTGATGCGTTAAAGAAGATTGCTGCATATATCTGCGATAACAATAACGATATGATGTTTCTGATGACCGGATATGCAGGTACAGGTAAGACAAGTGTCATAAGTTCTGTAGTTAAAACACTTGATTTGTTAAGGATGCGGTCAGTTCTTATGGCTCCGACAGGAAGAGCCGCAAAGGTTCTTGCATCATATTCAGGCCGGCCGGCGTTTACCATTCATAAAAAGATCTACAGACAGAAATCCTCTAAGGATGGACTTGGCAGTTTTTCGTTGGATAGAAATCTTCATAAAGATACTTTTTTCATTGTTGATGAAGCATCAATGGTATCCAACAGTTCAGGAGATTCTTCATTGTTTGGAAGCGGCAGGCTTCTCGATGACCTGATTGAATTTGTCTATTCCGGTACTGACTGCAAACTGATTCTTGTGGGTGACACAGCCCAGCTTCCGCCTGTAGGATCAATTCTCAGTCCCGCGCTCGATCCTGCTTCTCTTGGAGGATACGGATTCGGATTGATATCATGTGAACTGAAACAGGTTGTTCGTCAAAGTGAAACATCAGGAGTTCTCATGAATGCAACCCGTGTTCGGTTGCAGGTTGCAGAAACCAACCTGGTTCATCCGTCAATTGATTGCATTAACTACAAAGATACCATCAGAATAACTGGTGAAGAGCTGATTGATGAGATCTCTTCAGCATATGGAACTTGCGGTATGGAGGGAACGATAATTGTTGTTAATTCAAACAAACAGGCGAACCGTTACAATCAGGGGATACGTAACAGGATCTTTTTCCGTGAGGAAGAGATAAGTGCCGGCGATATGGTTATGGTGGTGAAGAATAATTACTTTATCATTGATGAGGATGAGGATGGGGCAGGGTTTATTGCAAACGGCGATATTGCTGAAGTGAGAAAAATCAGAAAATATGAGGAGAGATACGGGTTCCGTTTTGCCGATATGGTATTGAAGTTTCCTGACTATAACCTGGAAATTGAAGCCAAGGTAATGATGGATGTCCTTCATCTTGATACCCCTGCATTGCCATCGGAGAAAAACAAAGAGCTGTATCAGAATATCTTAGCTGATTATCTGAATATTAAAAACAGGAGGAAACAGTTTGAGGCAGTTAAGAACAATCCCTATTTTAATGCTCTTCAGATAAAATTCGCTTATGCCGTTACATGTCATAAGGCACAGGGCGGGCAATGGGAGAGGGTGTTTATCGATCAGGGCATGTTCAACAGGAATGAGATCAGCATCGACTACCTGAGATGGTTTTATACGGCATTAACAAGGTCGACAGATAAAGTATATCTGGTGAATTTTGCGGATGACTGGTTTAAGTGAACTAATGTCTTAATACGTTGTTGTCTTTTCACATAGTGTTATTATATGATGATAAAACCAATACAAAAAGTCATACTAATTTCATTTTTACTTCTTATAAACAGCTGCATCACGCAATTCGTTCCCAAGACAAATGAAGACAAGAAAATACTTGTTGTAGAAGGTTTGATTACTGACCAACAAGATACAAATACTATAAAGCTGTCAAAATCTCTTCCGCTTGGAACAAGAAGCGATGCAAACCCGTTAAAGGGATGCACTGTCACAATCTCCGATGATCTTGGAAATATATTCAGTTTAACGGAAGCTAACGCCGGGTCCTATGTTACGGACCCTGCAAATTTTCAAGGTGTAATTGGACGATTTTATACTTTGCATATCAATACAAATGTTGCTAATAATAATCATAATTATGAATCATCCCCTGTGGCGTTGAAACCTGTTCCACCGATTGACAGTGTATATTATGAAAAAGTTACTCTTCAGGAAAATAATGGGATAAGTACTCAGGAGGGTTGCCAGATATATTTAAATACGCACGATCCGATAAACCAGACTAAGTTCTACAGATGGGAGTATTCTGAGACATGGGAATTTCATCTTCCAGAAACCTATAAACCAACAAACATTAGATGCTGGGTATCAAGTAATTCTAATGAAATTAATATCAAAAATGCTTCTGTTCTTGAGGAATCCAGGATCGACCGATATCCTTTAAACTTTATTTCAAACCTAACGGACAGGTTAAGAATTAAATACAGCATATTGGTAAACCAATATTCCCTGAATGAGAACGAATACTTCTACTGGGAGAAACTGCAAAATATTTCTGAACAGGTAGGCGGTCTTTATGATATGATACCATCAGGGATTACCAGCAATGTTTATTGTCTAAATGATCCAAATGAAAAAGTACTGGGCTATTTCAGCGTTTCAGCTCGTTCATCAAAGAGGATTTTCATAAAAGATCATTTTGCAGGGGTGGTTACTCCATATACTGATGATGCGTGCATCATCTATACAACTATAATTATAGGTAATAGCTCCATCAAAAACAGTACATTTGTTAAAGGTTGCATCGATTGTACAGTAAGAGGTACAAAAACAAAACCTGAATTCTGGAATGCGGACAAATAACAATATATCGAAGAACTTCGATCCCCTAATATAAATTCTTAATGCTCGCTGACTCCGCAGCAAGCAACAGAGAACCGATCCGCCACTTGGCGGAGAGCTCGGCGAAGCCAATGCGCTCGCGGGGATTCAAAAATAGCATTTAATTCTCTCTAAAGTTTAGTGAACGAGAATTAAAAAGGCTTGTTTAACAGGATTATTGACAAAAGGAAGAATTTTGAAATATATTCTGAAAGTCAAGATCCCAAATGAAACCGGGACGATAAGTTCAAGGACCATCAGTTTGGTACGAAAATGAAAGAGATTATCAATGGAGTGCATAGTTTCAACATTATCTCATCGGAATAAGTATCAGCTTTTTCACTATATTCATTTATGTGATTTCACTGAATTTGAAAATTAATAGAAACACTGAACCATACAGGTACGGGTTTCCCATCCTGTTTACCTGGTTTAAATAGCGGGAATGTTTTTACGACCCTTATTGCTTCAGCATCGAGGTCAGGATCAACACCTTTTAAAATACTGACCTGATCAACAGCACCTTTGGAAGTTACACAGAATCTGACAAATACTTTTCCCTCGATTCCGTTTTCTTTAGCGATCACCGGATAGTGGGTATTATCAGCAATGTATTTATAAAGGACTGACTCTCCCTCGACGGGCTCCGGCATTTCCTGAACCGAAAGAAATGGCACATGTTCAGCTTCACCTTCCTGTACCTCTTCCTTAGCTTCCTTTACTATTTCAAGTACATCCTTGTTCTTAACTTTAGTCTGTACCTCATCAACTGTCATAAGCCTTACTGTATCTTCAAGTTTTACCGAGTCGACAACGATTGGAGGTACATATTTAACTTGCTGAATAATATTTGGAGGTGGTGGTGGAGGGGGAGGAACAACCATTTCATTTGGCTGATCAAGGTTCTGTATCACTATTTCTACATGTCTTTCAACATGCTCCTGCCGGTTTTCCATAGCCTTAGCATTAAAGTATGGTGTAATAATAGCTGTTGCCATAATTACTATTCCACTCAGAAGTGATATGATAACATTTCGACTATACTTTTTACGTAATACAAAAGCTCCATACTCCTTGTTCCTCACCTCGAATACTATATCATCGAAATTTTGAATTCTCTTCAGTTCTTTTGACATGGCATCTTTTTAGGTAAATATTCGGATATTATGACTATCGGTTATTGTGAACAAATTATTCTAAATCGTCTGAGATCAATAAACTTGCGTGTAAAATTCCAAATGTTCATTCTTTTATTATTTAATTCTAAAGTTTAAACTCTTTCAGTAACTAACCCGGATAATGAATAAATTGTTCACCCCAATAGAGATGGGGTCAAAGATATTCCTGATATTGAGCAGCAGGGCTTGATGTTATTTGTTAATTTGCGAGAGCCTCTGATATTATTCCAAATTTCCTACCAGAGCAGTCAGTAATTCAGCTCTTAAGACTTATGAATTTCAATATGCTACATAAAAGAGCAATCCGAAGAGTGTTTTATCTGATGTACTCTTTCTTTTAATCTCAATAGTCACTGATTTAATAATTTTCAACGATAATGAACATTTCTTCATTATTTTATGTTTAATTTAGTCTAAATAAAAATAATCTATAATATGAAAAAATTAATTGGTTCTAAAAGTAGTTTGTTAATAGGTATTGCTATTTTTTTCGCAATATTCAGCATTTCGAACAGTTGCACAAAAACTAATATGTCTGATGGGGGAGGTCCGGGACCCACTGGAGGTCCTTCTGGTAAGAATGTGGTCTCTGTTAATAGAGGGGGATTTGACCCTGCAATAATTACGGTTGTAGCAGGAGATACAGTTACCTGGACAAGCAAAGATGGTAATACTCAATCGGTTACCAGTGATTCAGGTTTCTTCAATGGCATCATTAGCAGTAGTGAAACTTACAGCTATAAGTTTTCAATAGTCGGAACTTATCAGTATTTCAGCAGAATAAATCCTAATTTGACAGGGAAAGTCGTTGTGAATTAATAAAACCTCTCTTCTGAAAGGCGCTTAGAGTACGGATCTTGATAGGGAAGTCGTCGACCACCCTTAAGGGAATTGTACGTATTGAATATTAGCTAAGGATCTTCAAAGTAGGCAATCCGACCTTGCGGATCGATCCAGTATATCTTTCTTCAGAACGAAATTTTGTCTGAGATGACTAAAGAATAAGTAATATTATGACAAAAAGAAAGTCATATAGAATAACTACTTTTGACGAAGCTAAAAGTAATTCAGTTGATTATTTAAACTCTAATGATCTCGATACTGAAATTAATATATACTGATGAGACCAATACAAAAAATTATACTGATTTCATTATTACTTCTTCTGAACTGTTGTATCACGCAATTTGTTCCTCATACCAGTGAGGATAAAAAAATACTTGTTGTTGAAGGTTTGATTACTGACCAACCAGATACAAATACTATAAAACTGTCATTATCCCTTCCTCTTGGAATAAGAAACATTTCGAATCCGTTAAAGGGATGCACTGTCACAATTTCCGATGATCTTGGAAATATATTCAGTTTAATGGAAGCTAACGTCGGGTCCTATGTTACGGACCCTGCAAATTTTCAAGGTGTAATTGGACGATTTTATACTTTGCATATCAATACAAACGTTGCTAATAATAATCATAATTATGAATCATCCCCTGTGGCATTGAAACCTGTTCCACCGATTGA
>PLLX01000237.1 GCA_003141415.1 Bacteroidales bacterium | reverse complement strand
AGTGCAATGAACCAGCCATGGGGTTTAATAATAATATGTTTTATCTTCTATTTTGTAACAGGTTATCTTCTTTATGCCTCCGTGTTCGCAGCCATCGGATCAGCGGTTGATAACGAAACCGAGACACAACAATTTATGTTACCTGTCACCATACCTATTATATTAGGATTGATGGTTGCCATGGGGACAATGCAAAATCCTGAAAGCTCACTTTCCTTTTGGTGTTCAATAATCCCACTAACGGCTCCTATTGTAATGATGGCACGTATTCCTTTCGGCGTCCCCTACTGGCAGATAGCAGTCTCAATGGTAATAATGCTTATATCTTTTGGCTCATTTGTCTGGATGGCAGCAAAAGTTTACAGAACAGGCATCCTTATGTATGGAAAGAAAACTTCCTGGAAAGAGATGTGGAAGTGGCTCAGGTACAGCGGCTAAGACAATGTATTATGTATTATAGGCGATAGACGATTCCTAATTAAGAGGGGGGAGATTGCGTGACTGGGGGAAATGGAGATTTTTGACTCTGTGAAGCTCCATCACAACTCCATGTAACTCTCTGGTTAAAAAAAGAATAATAGATTATGTCGAAAATTCTGGTTATTGATGATGAAAGGGCAATCCGGAATACCTTGAAAGAGGTACTGGAATATGAAAAACATGAAGTCGACCTCGCAGAAGACGGACCAAAAGGACTTGAAATGTTTTCCTCCAATTCATACGATATAGTTCTCTGCGATATCAAAATGGCTAAGATGGATGGCATTGAAGTTCTTGAGAATATTTCTGAGAATTCATCCGATACACAGGTCATTATGATTTCCGGACATGGCAACATTGATACCGCGGTTGAATCCATAAAGAAAGGGGCATACGATTTTCTTGAAAAGCCGCTTGATCTTAACCGGCTTCTCATTACGATCAGGAATGCAATGGATAAATCGACGCTTATCACGCAGACTCAGGTCCTTAAAAATAAGGTCAGCAAGATGTATGAGATTGTTGGTGAGTCGGAAGCTATTGAAAAAGTCAAAAGTATGATCGACAGGGTTGCTCCTACGGAAGCAAGAGTGCTTATCACAGGAGCCAATGGAACCGGTAAAGAACTGGTTGCCCACCAGATTCATGAAAAAAGCAGCAGGGCAAAAGGTCCTTTTATTGAAGTCAATTGCGCAGCTATCCCATCAGAACTTATTGAAAGTGAACTATTCGGTCACGAAAAAGGTTCATTTACATCTGCCATCAAACAGAGAATAGGAAAATTTGAACAAGCAAACGGAGGAACACTTTTTCTCGATGAAATAGGAGATATGAGCCTGTCGGCCCAGGCAAAGGTATTAAGAGCTCTCCAGGAAAATAAGATCAGCAGAGTCGGCTCCGACAAAGATATCCATGTTAATGTTCGGGTAATTACAGCAACAAATAAAAATATAAAAAAAGAGATCGAAACAAACGGATTCCGTGAGGATTTGTATCACAGGCTCAGCGTTATTCTTATTCATGTACCTACACTTAATGAGAGGGAAAATGACATTCCTATCCTTGCAGAACATTTTAATAAATTAATCTGCAACGAATACGGTATGAGTAAAAGAATTGTGAAGGAGGATGCTATCAAAGAACTGCAAAAAATCCAATGGACAGGAAATATAAGGGAGTTCAGAAATGTCCTTGAAAGACTTATCATCCTCTGCCCTGCGGAGATCACCGGGAATGATGTGCTTGCTTATGCAAAACCCGTTTCAGGAAGTAACATATAGATTATTATCCTTCAAAATGTTTTACCCCATCCACCCGGGGGCAAAAACGAATCTGATTAAAGCCCCCCGTGAGGGGTTGGGGGTGAAAGACCATAGAAAATCAATTTATCATGTCCCGTATAGAAAAAGACAGTCTGGGAGAAAAGGAAATACCATCTGAAGCCTTATATGGAATCCATTCCGTAAGGGCCAGGGAAAATTTTCCGGGGAATTCTACTTTTCCTGTCGAGTGGTACAAATCAGTTGGCATCACTAAACTAGCTTGTTATAACACATATAGGAAATTTAGTAAAGCTGCTGAAGGCAAATTCGGGAAAGATCTTCCTTTTAAGATAATCAATGATGATATTCTGGATGCATTATGTATTGCTGCAAGAGAAGTTTCTGCCGGAAAATATTATAATCATTTTATTATTCCTTCTGTTCAGGGAGGTGCCGGAACCAGTATTAACATGAATATCAATGAGATAATCACAAATTCAGCACTTTTGAACACCGGATATAAGTGCGGTGAATACAGCTCTATCGATCCTCTTGAACACGCAAATATTTATCAGTCCACAAATGACGTTATTCCAACTGCTCTTACTGTTGCGGTGATGAACCTTTTACAATCGCTCGAGGAAAAAATCAATCTGCTCCGTCAGACGGTGGAGCAGTTTGAGAAGAAAAGCAGGGAAAAACTCCGTCAGAGCTACACCCAGATGCAGGCAGCAGTACCTTCTTCTTTCGGAATTCTCTTCAGCACATACAATGAAGCCCTGTCTCGCGACTGGTGGAGAGTATCAAAATGCTCTGAAAGAATCAAACAGGTTAACCTTGGTGGTGGGGCCATCGGAACAGGGTTATCCCTGCCCCGTTTTTTCATAATGGAAGTTGTCCCGGAACTGCGTACCCTGACTGGACTGCCTCTTGCGCACAGTGAAAATCTTTCAGATGCTACCTCCAATTTGGACAAATGGGTCGAGGTTCATGCCACATTAAAAGCCCATGCAGTAAATCTTGAAAAAATGTCATCCGACTTACGCCTGCTTGCATCGGATCTTTCAGGTGAAAGAACTATTTCAATCCCTGACCGACAGGAAGGAAGCTCAATTATGCCCGGGAAGATTAATCCTGTAATACCCGAATTTGTCATTTCAGCAGCTCATAAAATATATTCCAACGATGTTCTAATCTCCTCGCTCAGCGGACAGGGCACTCTGGAGTTGAATGCTTATCTCCCGGTTATTGGATGCTCAGTTATTGAAACCATTAATTTGCTTATCTCGTGTAATGTAACCTTGTTAAACAATCTTTTCGCAGGACTTCTGATTAACGAGGAAGCCGGATATAAAGCTGTTATAAATAACCCTTCAATCACAACTTCCTTAAACCCTCATATCGGATATCACAAGGCCGCTGAACTCGCCGGGCTGATGAAAGATAAAAAGATTAACATCTTTGAAGCTAACAGAATTCTGAAATTGATTGATGAAACAAAACTTAAATCCATTCTGGAACCGGGAAATCTGTTAAAGCTGGGTTTTTCACTCGATGACCTGTAAGAAAGATCTGATCTAAGATCAGTGAAGATCAACACGATCTGTGAGAGAAAAGAATTCAAATTTTCCATCTGATTTCGCAGAATTTATACAGAATCATCTCTATGGTTCTCCACGCTTCTCCGAGTATCTCTATGCAGGTTCTTATATTTCTTAGTTACCCAGAGTAACATAGAGAAATCCTTTCTGATAAAAAATTGTTAATTTTGCAGCAAATTCTGAAGAATGGATACTAAAGGACGAGAGTCAAAACCGCATATTGGCATTTATGGCCGTCGCAATAATGGCAAAAGCAGCCTGATCAATTGTCTGGCAGGTCAGGAAATTGCCATAGTATCCGACCATGCCGGAACCACTACCGATCCCGTCAAAAAATCATTTGAAATCACAGGATTTGGCCCTGTAATATTTGTAGATACTGCAGGCATTGATGACTCCGGTGATCTTGGACAGAAAAGAGTTGACCGGACTGTAGGAACTCTTGAAATTATAGATCTCGCTCTTCTTGTCGTCACTGATAATTCATGGGGAAAATATGAAGATGAACTTAAAAAGAAATTTGATGATCACGACCTCCCCTATATTGTAATACACAGTAAATCTGACATTCATGAGCCTACAGCTGAATTTCAACATAAGGTGCTAAAATCAACAGGGACTCCGCTATTTGAATTTTCATCTTTCGATAAACGAAATTATGAAGAGCTTATATCACTCATCAGGAACACAATTCCTGAGCACTCATATAAGACTCCTGCTTTACTTGGTGATCTTATCAGCTATGGGGACATTGTAATTCTCATTACACCTATCGATATTGAGGCCCCGGCTGGCCGGCTCATCCTGCCCCAGATGCAGGCAATAAGGGATATCCTTGACAATGAAGCCATTGCAATAATTTTAAAAGAAAGGGAGGTTGATGCTTTTCTGAAAAAAACCAGTATAAAGCCAGCACTGGCAATAACCGATTCTCAGGTATTTGTTAAAGCTGATGCATCTATTCCTCATGATATACCCCTGACCAGCTTTAGTATCATGCTTGCCCGGTTCAAAGGTGATTTTGATAATTATCTTAAAGGCACTCCGAAAATATCTGAATTAAAAGATGGTGACAGGGTTCTGCTTCTTGAATCATGTACACATCATGTATCGTGTGACGACATTGGAAGAACAAAGATTCCAAGGTGGATAACCAGTTTTACAGGCAAAAAGATTGAATACGAAGTTGTAGCAGGTCTTGATGCCCTACCCAGGCCTATAACCGACTACTCGCTTGTAATTCAGTGTGGTGGCTGCATGATAACAAGAAAACAACTGCATAACAGGCTCCAGTCAGCAATTAAAGCCGGAGTACCGGTTACCAATTATGGAATGGCAATTGCCTATGTACAAGGCATTTACAGTAGGGCTATTGCTCCGTTTGTAAAAGGAGAAAAAAACCAGAATACATATCTGTAATATTCTGGTATCAAACCTCAGTGATTCTCTGTGAACCCTATGCGGATCTCTTTGTAACGTTTTGCCTCATCGCCAGCCCCTTCTCCCAAGAGAGAAGG
>PLLX01000214.1:217-8048 GCA_003141415.1 Bacteroidales bacterium | reverse complement strand
AAGCTGGATGAAATGCGTGATTTCGACAATAAAATTTCCCCAGCCTTTGTATTGGAAAAATTGGACAACAGTTTTACTTATGGCGAATTGAAAAGGGCTGTGGAAGAAACAAGAAAAACATCTCACCTAACGGCAAATAAAGAATTAATAGTTAATCAAATGATGTGGTTGGCGAAATCTCACTACGAACTTGACTTTTCACTTGATTCGGCAATTTCTGAGAGAGTTATTTTTCCAATATCTGAAACTGAAAGAAATGGCATTGAAGATGCACGTTTTGTTAAATTCACAGACGATAACGGGGAAGTGACTTACTATGCTACCTTTACTGCTTATGATGGCATATCCATATTACCAAAGTTACTTACAACCAAAAATTTCTATCATTTCAAAGGATTACCTATTCATGGCGAACTGGCACAGAACAAAGGAATGGCATTGTTTCCAAGAAAGATCAATGGTAAATATGCCATGCTGTGCAGGATAGACGGTATGAATAATTATCTGGCTTATTCAGATAATATCAATATCTGGCGCGAAGCTAAACTAATTCAGAAACCAAAATATCCCTGGGATCTGATACAGGTTGGTAATGGCGGCTCGCCTATCGAGACGAAAGAAGGTTGGCTGGTAATTACTCACGGCGTAGGACCCATGAGGGAATACGTATTAGGAGCATCATTATATGAACTTGATAATCCTGAAAAAGAAATTGGCAGGCTAAAGTCGCCTTTATTAGCTCCTAATAATGAAGAAAGGGAAGGTTATGTACCTAATGTCGTTTACTCTTGCGGTTCAATTATTCACAATGGTAATCTAATTATTCCTTATGGCATGTCAGACTGTGCATCCACTTACGCTTCGATTAATTTAAATGAACTCCTGAATGAACTTAAGAACTAAAAATAGCAAAAGAATTGGTAGTTACTGCAACTTCAACCTCTACTTCTTTAAATCATAAACACCTCAATATCAATGATCTACGGGGGTTTGAATTCTAAAGGGTGATGGAATTGGTGACGGATTTTGTAACGATCACATAATCAAAGCTATCTCTTAAAGTATTTATACTTTATATTTAATTCTACTTATTGCTTAAAGCCGTAGACCCAGACAATATTTGGCCGGAAAATATAAAGCTTTTCAATCCAAAGTTAAGAGCTTGTTGTTAAGTTTTGTATATTAATTATAATATAACTAGTTAAATGTCGCAAGACATCAGACTTTTGTACATGTTGGTTGAAGATTTTTGGAAACATAAACATTCTTGCTATGGATTATTGGAAAAGTAGACTCGTAAGTATAGTTTGCAAGAATCAACATGAACTGCTATTTAACATAATCATGAATTTTTCCCAATTCCACAAATAACAATTGATGCTAACTTTGGTCCAAAATTGACCAGAATCCAGAGTATTCACAGACCAATTCATTTAATATATGAACAACATTATGAGAATATCAGGGACTGTCCTTACATTGCTTTTTTTGCCTGCAATTATTAGTATCGGCCAAATTACTTTACATAAGGTAAGTGATGAGCTTATTTTTAAAGAACCTCCTTTTGCTCAATGTCATGCTTCCACTATTGTGGAGGTTACACCTAATAAATTTATGCTGGCTGCTTTTGGAGGTACAAGTGAAGGTAAAAAGGATGTTTGCATCTGGTTTTCTACAACAGAGAATGGGGAATGGAGCAAACCTGCAAAGATGGCCAACGGAATTATAAATGACACGTTACGTTATCCATGCTGGAACCCTGTTCTTTTTAAAACCAAAGAAGGGAAACTGTTTCTATTCTATAAGGTGGGCCCATCTCCAAGTACGTGGTGGGGTATGGTCCGTACTTCCACTAATGATGGGAAGACCTGGACTTCTCCTGAAAGATTACCTAAGGGAATCTTAGGCCCTATAAAAAACAAACCTGTTGAATTGCCTAATGGGACCATTCTTTCTCCATCAAGTATTGAAACCAGGGAAAGCTGGAAAGTGCATATAGAAAAATCTATGGATTTCGGAAAAACCTGGAAGTTTATCCCCGTAGATACTGAGACAAAGTTTAATGTAATCCAACCGACCATATTGCTCCATTCGAACAATAAATTGCAGATTTTGTGCAGGAGCAAAAGTAATGCCATAGTGCAAGCTTTTTCCGAGGACGATGGAAATAATTGGGGAATATTAACTAAAACAGAATTGCCAAACCCAAATTCTGGTATTGATGTTGTCACACTTAAAGATGGATGGTATTTATTGGTATACAACCCAACCATTCAGGGGCGTGATGACAGAGCCAAACTTAATGTTGCGATTTCAAAAGATGGTATAAAGTGGAATGATGCATTTATTCTTGAAAGTGAAGACATAGGCGAGTTCAGTTATCCAGCTGTGATCCAGACTGCTGATGGAAGAATCCACATCACGTACACTTATAACCGTGTAAATATAAAACACGTTGTGTTAGAAGAGGCAAAGTAAATTCACCTCTAAAACCACTCAGCATAAGGATAGAGTGTGGCAACGAATTCTTTCTTACCTTTAGAAGAGAGATTTATCTTAATTCTTGGATATTATCGGAGAAGTCTTGATCTGACATTTCATAAATCAAATCGTAAGCCTAAGTTCAAGATCATTTAACAGTTTTTTGTAATCATTTAGAAGCTTCCCCATTTTGTTTCTTGTAACTCTTGTAACCTCCCTATCTTTTTGGCGGGTAAAAGTAGATAAATGCAGTCCCTTCTTTTGAAGGTAATACTTTGCTGTAGCCGGATATACATTATGCATCACCTCCATATTATCAATAAAGAATTGCTGCACCTTAGCCACCTCTTTGGTTAAAGAAGCATTGTTAAAATTGTCACATAGCCAAACAATAAGTTCCGGCCAATAATTCCCCTGGATGCAAGAAAGTCCTGAGGCACCAGCTTTTAAAGATGCAACTGCATGACCCATATAGGCAACATACAACCCAAATTCACTGTCATCTCCAGCCTTTAGTTTTAGTTTAACTTGTTCTATATCCAGACAGGTATCTTTATGGTAAATGATTCTCTTTGTACTAACAAATAGTTTTAATTGCTCTTGAGAGATAAGCCTTTTATAAGGAACCGGACATTCATAAAAACCCAATGGGATTTGACAAGTCAGATCTAAAAGTTTAAACATATTAACATTGAATACTTCATCAGGCTCATCTTGATTGGCAAGCATATTTATTATAATAATTACAGCATCTGCGCCTAGTTCATAGATTTTCTTAACAAAATCTGCTTGAGTTTGTATCTTCCCACCAAATGTTCCAGAAGCAACAACACGAACAGCACCTCCTGTCACGTTTACTACATGCTTTACTATATGCAGCCTTTCTTGTTCAGTGAGTTCAAACATTTCACTCGAGAGACAATTGGAAAATAAACCAGAAGCCCCTGATTTTATATAAAATTCTGTCAATTCAGTTAATCCGTTAAAGTCAATTTGACCATTGTCTTTAAAAGGCGTAAGCATCACTGGAATGAATTCTCTTTTTTTTCTGTTCAGCATATCATGTGTTTTAAGATCATAAATTCTAAACTATGCTGCTTTTACATGTTTTTTTCCAGCAATGGTTAATAGCATACCGACCAGGAAAATGGTCATTGTTCCAATTACAATTATCATGCTTTCATGAACAGGGCTTATCAGGAATGAATATTTTTCTGGTAAAAGAGAAGAGAAGGTCATCCAGAGGATCACAAAACCCCCGATGATAGTTGCAGTCAGGGCTTCTGTGTTTTTGCTTGTCTTGCTTACGATACCTAAAAGGAATAAACCCAGTACTCCTCCAGCAAATATGCCAGATAATTTCCACCAGGTATCCAGTAAGCTTTTAACACCAATTATAGCAATACCTGTTCCCATGCCTAGTAATCCGAAGATTACTGTACCTATATGAAGTACAAATAAATTTTGCTTATCACTGATTTCAGGTTTAAAATATCTCTTATAAATGTCTGCAGAAAATACTGTAGCAGAAGAATTCATTCCTGAACTTATGGTACTCATGGCAGCAGATAAAATGGCTGAAACAATTAGTCCCAGTAACCCACTCGGAATTTGGGTCACCATAAAATGTGGCATTACCTTATCAGCATAATCAGATACCTTAAGAGAAGAGGCCATTTTTATGATTTCTGCCGTAGATGCACTACTATTTAAACGTTCTTCTGCAACCTGGTGTTTAATCACATCTAAAAACTCAGGATGAACCTGAGAATAAGCATAAAGACAAGATCCTATAAAGAAAAATAATAATGAGACTGGCAAATATAGCCAAACGCATAACCATATGGATTTAGAAGCCTTCTTTACAGAAGTTGCGGCATAGTAACGCTGCACATAATTCTGGTCCATTCCAAAGTTGTTCAAATTCATGAAAAATCCATAGAAAAGGACCACCCAAAATGTAGATTCTGTAAAGTTCGGAGAAAAACTACCTAAGCTAAACTTTTGACTTTTTTGCCCAATTTCTATAATTTTAGATAACCCTCCTGGCATCTCTTTTATGATTAGATAGACAATTAGCATTGCACCTATAGTTTTTATTCCAGCTTGAATTACTTCAGTCCATATTACAGCTTCAATACCCCCAAGAACAGTATATATAATAATACACAATCCCACTACCAGCATTATTGTTTGCATGCTATATCCCGTAAGGGCTTGTAATGTTAGTGCTATACCAAAAAATATAGTGCCCATACGTGCTATTTGTGTCAATAAGAAGCATACTACAGCATAACTACGGGCCCAGGGACCGAAACGGTGCTCAAGATGGGTATAGGCTGATACATCACCGGCATTTCGATAAAAGGGCACAAAATATTTTGAGGCTATCCATGCTGCAAATGGCATTGATATACTGAAAACAAAGGCATTCCAATTAGTTCCAAAGGCTTTTCCGGGAACCCCTAAAAAAGTATTGCTACTTAAAAAAGTGGCATAAAGTGATAGTCCGATTGCCCAACCCGGAATCTTTCCGGAGGCCTTTGTAAACTGATTAGAGCTTTTATTCTTCCTGGAGAAATAAATACCAACCATTACCATTATGACTAGATATGTCACTATGATTGAAAGATCAAGAATTGGAAGATTCCTCATCAGTATATCTAATAAGTGAAATCGTCAGCTTATAGTATGTTAGTAAAGATATAATTTTAAGGCGTGGTTTTAAAATACGGTTAGGGGTTAAATTGAATACCTACTTCCGGGACAAACTGAAAATGCAAAATTTAATCAAAGTGATTAATTTATCTAACATCCCAAGAATACAAGCGAATTATGGGATGGGACAAAATAGTTTTACTCTTGTTCCCACCATTTAATTGCCCTTGTCAATATGATCAGGCCAACTATAGTCAAGGATACTTGCTTACCCACAGAGATAATAAATAAGCATTTCATTGCATCAGGGATGTGAAATTATCACCAGTCTGATCAAAAGATTATTTTTACCTCAATACCTCCTGGAGCAACACTTACAAACCAGCTTAGATCTGATTTAAGTGAAATCGGGTTATCTCCTGATTTAAATTTTTGGCAATAGTTTTGATAATCCTTCATAGCCCTTGTAGGCTGAGTCCAAATCTGGGCCTCTGTTATAATAGTGTTGAGAGAAAAATTTCCAACACCGGCCCATAGATTTCGCCTGAATCCAAGCCAGGTAATAAGACCACTGGTTAAGTTTACAGCACCAGAAATTGCGTGAATTTGCCATGATCTTCCAGATTTTTCTCTGAGAGCACATGCCTTCAATAATTCTTCAGCATTGCTGAGTTTTTGTAGTCGTGACTCATGCGTATCTTCAGGAATTTGCATGAGCTGATCAGGTGCATAACCTGGTACCATAGGGCTGAGTAACTGCCCAGCAGCTCCTAGCAAAGTAGTTGCCGCTCCAAGGGCCATATCCTGCTTTGTTCCCTTATCATTGCTCGATAAACAGATGGCTCCTTGTCCGATTGTTGCTGCACTGTATCCGGCCAGCCAACCATACCACCAAAGGTTAGCATTTGGTTTTCCCTGATCCAGTATCTTCTGAATATATTTAATTCGCTCATTGATCAATGAATCTGGAATCTCATCCTGAGCAAAAAGGATAACCGGCCCGGAAACCATTATGGAGATTAAAAGTATTACCTTGAAATTTGATCTGTTATCTTTTATATCAGTTAAATGAAGCATATCAATCAATTTACGTAATCAACCTAAAGTGCCTTAAAAAAAAGTACAAATTATTTTACCATATTTCTTCTGTTAAAAAGTCATACTCCTTGGGTCAATTAGAGAAAAGAGTATATAGCCTAAGTAATCTATAGTTTTTGACCATTATTAAACTTTAAAAGAAAATGACACATTATTTGAAAGTCAAGTGTTTGTAATGCAATACGCATGAAGCGTGTCTGATAAATAGAATAAATGTTGTTTGGAGGATCTTTATATTATAGTAATTACAAATTCATTTCATGAGGTGGTCATAGTATCTTTAAAATATTCTAATTCAGGAGTATCCATAATATCTTCTCTACCTTCTCCTTTGATGGTTGGATTTCAGCCTGATTATTTTCTGATTTTAACAAATCATATTCAGACTTTTTAAATTTTCTTGATAAACCATAAATGTCTTCTTTCAAATCCTTTATAGGCTCTTTCTTTGTATTCAATTCCTTAAAAGGTTGAACTTCCCAGTGACTGAGAATCTGCGATTTTAATAGACCATGATATTCTTCATCACTTAACACACCCAACTTATACAATCTAATTAATTCCTTAATTTTCGATGAGTCTGATATTGAATCGTTCTTCATAATATTAGATATTAACGACACAATTTTTGATGATGTTGTTTAATAGCATATTGATAATTCATAGCAATTTTAAATAAAAACTTCAAAAATACCAAACTTGCAGCATTAATATCATTAAATCTTCTTGTAAAAACCCATATATTTATTATATTATTAAATTAAGATGATTATTGAAACCAGTTAACAGTTTAGAGAGTATATTTTAATCATAGTCTGATTCTATAGATTAATGAATGCTGTTTTCATCAATCAACACTTTCCAGTTATTGGCTTCCCTGAGGATTTAAGATGTTTTTACTAAAAACATTTAAATGGTGTCACATCACTAAACTGAATTCACAGAACTATTAATTATAAACAAAGTCGCATATATCGCAGATTTAGCAGAATGCCGTAAATCGCTTTAAAATGAATAATTTTGCCATTGATTATAAAAGAAGATAAACCAAATAAACTTTAACATTATGAATATGGAAATTTTAATAAGTGAGATGATTCCTATCAGTCAGATTGGTGGTTCATTTGTTTATAACAACTAAGAATAATTTAAATGGTAGAATTATTTTCACTAATATCGAAGGACAATTTAAAATCATATTCATTAACAAAATATAATCGTTGTGAATTTAATATTTCTGAAATGATTGAAAATATATTCATGACATTCAATCATGATTTTGTTGAATTTAGGTCAGATGATGATTTAAAATCAATAGTAATTGACATTTATTAGAACCTTCTGGGAACCAGAGGTTAGTTTGAGTATTATAGAGATAACAAATGAATAATCTGAGTCAATCAACTGAAAACAAAGAGAATGGAACAAATTAAACTTTGGAAAATTGAATCGGATGACGTAATAAAAATAAGTAAGGCACCTCTTGTTTACGAACATCGACTTGAAAAATGGCTAATTGAAGATATCACTATACTGTCTCAAAATTTAGCAATAATTGGATGTCAGGTAGATTCACCATACGGCAAAAAGATAG
>PLLX01000214.1:0-127 GCA_003141415.1 Bacteroidales bacterium | reverse complement strand
TCAGAAATTGATGAATCGACTATTAGAATAATTAATTATTTAGCAAAAGGACCATATTACCTGAACATCAATGCGGTAAGTTTCAATTATTATAAAGATTCTGTTGGGAATGAGTTTTTAGCACAAT
>PLLX01000217.1 GCA_003141415.1 Bacteroidales bacterium | reverse complement strand
CTTACGATGTTCTTGAACTTTTAGATGACAAAAGAGATACGGCTTCTTACGATTTCATTCAGACTGTCCGAACACAGGGAAATTTTCATCTTACTGATAAAAACAACTTGACTGCAGGCCTGGAATATAATTATGAACGTCTGTTTTCAACAAGAGTGGCAGGAGGATTGAAAAGCGCTGATGAGGCAGTCTTTTATGTACAGGAAGATATTCGTTTTGGTGAACGATGGGATCTTGTTGCAGGTATGCGGGCAAGCCAACACAGCAATTATGGATTTAATGCAGCCCCTAAGATATCAGTAATGTTCAAACAAGGATTCCTGAATTTCAGAGCTTCTGCCGGGACAGGTTTCCGTTCTCCCGCCCTGAAAGAGTTATACTTCAACTTTGACCATTTTGGTGAATTTTATGTAATTGGCAATCCACAGTTAAAGCCTGAATCATCAAAATATATATCAGGATCAGTTGAATTTTCAAAACCGTGGAACAACTCATCGGTAACAGTTTACAGGAATGGTTTATCAAATATGATAACAAATCGTTGGCTACCCGATACAGTGCAGCTGATCCAACAATATGAAAATGTTTCCAGTGCTTCAGTTAATGGGATTGATTTTATTTCGAAACAAAAGATATTTAACGGATTCTGGCTGAGTGCGGGATATAGTTACGTTCGTTCACACGATAATGAGACGCAGCTTCAACTGTATGGTACGACAAAACATTCGGGGAATATTGCTGCAGATTATAATTTCAGAAAAAAAGATTATTCCTTCACTGCACAGGTTTATTGCAAACTTATGGGCGAGAAATTCTATGAGATTACTACTGATGGCACTTCCCGGGACAGGCCCTACGCTGACTGGCGTATCACTATATCACAGGAGTATAAATGGTTGCGAATATCAGTAGGTCTGGATGATGTATTTAATGTAGTGATTCCTCAAAATATCGATTTCATTTCCCCGGGAAGACGTTTTTTTGTAGGAATGAATATTGATTTCGGGAAAATAAAATAAAACTTGTAGTTAAACTTCTCTGTGAAACTCTGCGCGTCACTGAGAGCCACAGAGTTAATTACTTAGATTCTTCGGGTTCATCCGTACTTTCCAGTTTTGCAAACTGTAGCGGTTTCTTAAAGAAGTTTGTGCGGTAAGCACCATAAATGAGACCAAGAGAAAGCCAGCTTATTCCTACAATCTTTGCTTTTATTCCCAGGCTGAACCAGAGGTACAAACAGATTGAAAATCCAAGAAAAGGCACAATAAAATGGCCGAAGGTTTTGTGTTCACTTCGTACAAAATAGCGCATGAATGATGATACATTGACACCCATGAATGCAACCAGCGCCCCAAAGTTAAGCAGCTGAGCGCCTAATGGATAGCTTAAGAGAAAAACACCACCGAGTATTATTACACCAATCAGAATTATATTATTAGATGGTATTTGTGTCTTTGGATTTATAGCTGCAAAGAACTTGCCGGGAATAGCATTGTCTCTCCCCATTCCATAAAGCAGACGTCCGGCTCCAAGATGTGCCCCTGCCCCTGAACCAATTGTTGCAACAAGTAAAGCAATGTTGACTGTCTGGAAAAGCCAGTGGCCACCTGCCTTGCCGGCAATGTAACAAAAAGCAGTATCCTG
This sequence comes from Bacteroidales bacterium, assembly GCA_003141415.1. Classification (GTDB taxonomy): domain Bacteria; phylum Bacteroidota; class Bacteroidia; order Bacteroidales; family VadinHA17; genus LD21. The sequence goes on along the minus strand of PLLX01000217.1, from coordinate 40,159 downwards.
GTCGGGAAAGTTGGTCCCTGGCCATACTAGTTGAGCGAAATAAACCTGCACGGATGCCAGTATACCTGTAATTATACATACTAGTACCGTAGCCAGCAGGATATTACGACGCGGGTTGTGCACCTCTTCCGACAATGTTGAAATTCCGTCAAAACCAATATAGGTAAGAACTGCGAGTGATGCACCAGCTGACACTGATGGAAACGTAAATGTTTTAGGATCATAAAAGGGCCTTGTCCATTCTCCGGCATTTGCTGGAGGATTTAAAAAGAGATAACGGATTGCAGCTCCCAGGAAAAGGATAATAACCACACCCAAACCGGTCGCAATAATTGAGTTTGTACGTGAACTTGATTCAATTCCGCGGAGATTCATTGCCGTAAACAGACATGTAAAAGCAACGGCATAGACTCCGAAAGGTATTTCAGGAATTAAGTTTATAGCAGCTTTGCTTATCCATATCACACATATTATAGGGTTCATTATATAATCGAAAATCATACCCCAGCCGACAAAGTAACCAAGTGAGGGATGGATTTCCCTGCTTACATATGTGTATGCCGAACCGGCACTGGGATAAGCATTTGCCATACGACCGTAACTTATAGCCGTGAATAGCATTGCAACCATTCCAATAAGTATCGTTGTAACTACATGACCATGTGCAAGGGTAGCAGCAGCTCCGTATAATGGCATAGGAGCTGTTGGCTGAATAAGGATAATCCCGTAAAGTACCAGAGCTGAAAGTCCGAGAACACGTTTTAAACCCGGACCGGAAGAAGATGAAACATGGGTGTCACTCATATGGCTAACTTTTAAAAAGAATAATGACCATAAACCTAATAATTATAAACAGATTTCAAATAGGTGGGTGCAATAAAAATGTCGGAAAGAAATTATTGAAATTCATTTTGTTGTAATTCCTGTCAATTTATTTAATTAACTTTATTACTCACGAAATGAGTTTTTTTAACTATTAGAACCTGCGATATGAAAACACGTATTGTCTTTACTTTCAGCTTATTGATCATGATTACTATTAACTGTATTGCACAAAATTCTGCAGGTGGAAAACTTCTGCTAAAAGATAACTGGGCAATTCAGTCTTCAAAAGAAATCAAATCAGACGCGAAAACCATTTCAACAATTGGCTTTAAAACCGAGGGTTGGTATCCTACTTCTGTACCAACGACTGTCCTGGCTGCACTTGTTGCAAACAAAGTTTACCCCGATCCCTATTATGGGACCAATATCAACAACCTTCCGGGTATAATTCCTTATCCGAAAAGAGATATACCCGATGGCAGTCCATTTAAGGTTGCCTGGTGGTACCGCACAGAGTTCAAAATTCCTGCCGACTATAAAAAAATGCACACATGGCTGCAGTTTCACAGCATTAACTACAAGGCTAATATCTGGCTGAACGGAAAGCTTATTGCAGATACAACGGCAATTGAAGGCGCTTACCGTATCTTTAACCTTGACATTTCAAAAGTAGCGTTGCCGGGTTATAATAATTGTCTTGCTCTCGAAATATTTCCTCCAAAGGGCATGGATCTTACCATAACATGGGTAGACTGGAACCCTACAACACCCGACAGGGGAATGGGCATCTGGTATGATGTAACAGTTCATGCCACAGGTGATGTAGCAATTGAAAACCCTCATATTGTGACAAAACTTAACCTTCCATCGACCGATCAGGCAAAACTGACGATCACAGCGGAAGTTCGGAATGCAGAACCGAAGAAGGTAACGGGAGTGCTTAAAGGGACTATTGAAAATATAGCCATATCACAGGAGGTTACCCTGGAAGCCGGTGAAACAAAGCTGGTAAGCTTTTTACCGGAGACATTTCCCCAACTTGTGATAGCAAATCCACGACTTTGGTGGCCCCATACCGTCGGTTCCCAGAATCTTTATGACCTGAATCTCAGTTTTGAGGTGTCGGGCAAAACAACAGACACAAAAAAAGTTCGGTTTGGTATTCGCGAAATCACAACATGGATGAATGATTTCGATAAGCAGCATACAAAGGTATTCCAGGTAAACGGTAAAAACATTGTGATAAGAGGTGGGGGCTATGTGCAGGATCTGATGCTTCGGCCTTCAAACGAAAGGATAGATGCTGATTTGTTGTATGCAAAACACATGAACCTTAATACTCTGAGAATGGAAGCTCCACGAGGATCCGACTATTTGTTTGAAAGATGTGATGAAGAAGGTATCCTGCTGATGGTCGGCTGGTGTTGTTGCAGTTCATGGGAAGGATGGAAAAAATGGACTCCTCACACTGGAGATGTTGCTGAGGCGAGCTGGAAAGATCTGATTGTCCATCTTCGCAATCACCCTTCTGTTTTTAACTGGTTATACGGAAGCGATAATTTTCCTCCAGCTGAAGTTGAAAAACGGTACTTAAAAGTATTGGATGAATATGATAACACACGGCCTTATGAATCATCAGCTACACAAGCTCCAAGTTCCATTGCCGGCATAACCGGTGTTCACATGGGCCCATATCCGAACGTGTATGCTTATGAGACGCCATCCTTCTGGTATACAAAACTTGAATTCAATACAGAAGCAGGTCCGACAGGAGAACAATTACCTCCGATAGAAACGATGAGACGGATGATGCCTGAAAAGGATCTATGGCCCATGAGTGCCTCATGGGATCTTCGTCTGCATAAAGCATTTTATCCGATTGCAAGGGCAGCTCTTGAATCGCGTTATGGTAAGCCAACTGGTGTTGAAGAGTACTGTATGAAATCCCAGGTATTTCAGAATGAGGCTGTAAAAGCTATGTTCGAAGCTTTTGCAGCCAATAAGTACCGTTCCAGTGGAATTATCTACTGGATGTATAACTCTGCCTGGCCAAAAATGTACTGGCAGTTATACGACTATTACTTTATGCCCAACGGAGCTTTCTATGGAGCAAAGACAGCTTGCGAACCGCTTCATATACAGTATTGCTATGATGACCATTCAATAAAAATTGTGAACTGCTTTTATCATGATTTTAATGGATTGATAGCAAAAGTGAGAGTTCTCGATTTTAATATGAAGGAAGTCATGTCGCGTATGATGGATGCGAGAGTTGCTGCTGATGGTAGTGAGAAAATATTTACCATTGAAACTCCGAAGGATATCACAAAAGTTTATTTTCTGAAACTGGAATTGCAGGATTCTTCTGGAAAACTGCTGTCATCCAATTTTTACTGGTTAAGTTCGAATGGTGATGAGAAGGCCGATTTTACGGATCTCAGCAAACTTCCTGCAGCGAATGTAGATGTTAATGTATCTGCGATGCAAAAGGAAGGGAATAAATGCCGCCTAACGGTTACGCTTGAAAACCCTGGCACAGGACTTGCCTTTGCTGTCAATCCAAAGATATTAAAACTAACCTCCAAAGAACCTGTACTTCCTGTATTCTGGGAGGATAATTACATTTCTCTGCTTCCAAAGGAAAAAAGAGTACTGCAAGTTGAATTCGACCAGAAAGATCTGGATGGTGAAAAGCCTCTTCTGAAAGTTGAAGGATGGAATGTGAATGCGGTTGAAAAGGAGATAAATTAGTTTCTAACTATTTTACACCATCAATATACCTGTTATTTACAATTAATTTTCGCATTTCCACCATATTAATTGGTCCCTGAGTACGATATATAACCTTACCCCCTTGCTCTACCAGTAAAGTGTAGGGGAGAGCGCCGGACCACTGAGGATCAATAGCTTCAACCAACTCGGAGTTGTTATCGCTGTTGAAGATGTAATTTTTGTTCGATGCCTCATTCTTTTGGAGCAACTTCAAAACATTATCTTTTCTCTCCAATTTGTCAGCATTTATTGAAATGAACTCAAACTCGCGGCTACGGTAGATTCTGTCAAGAATTACAAAATCAGGAAACTCCTGAACACAGGGGCCGCACCAGGAGGCCCAGACATTTATAAGCCTTAATTTGTCCGACTTATTTTTGATGAGTTCTTTTATTCCGGAGGTATCTATGTTTTCAATTTTTACAGGAAGCTCAGACCATTCCTTATAGAGTTTTTTAGTTCCCTCCATTTTCCATACCCATTTCGTAGAACATCCGAACACCTTTGTTACTGGTTTCTCTATTTTTCTTCCTTCGAGAATTGCATCTATTGCATTTCGCAATAGTTCGGCTTTCCCTTTTTCCATCGATTCATCAATACTGCCAACATACTGGAGTTTACGATATTTATCGAATACAAAAGCATGTGGAGTGGCCATGGGTCCATATGCAATGGCTGTCTTTTGATCATCTCCGTCATACAGGTATGGGAACTTAAAACTTTTGTCTTTGGCACGTATTTTCATTTCTTCAAATGAATCTCCAAGATCGGACCAGCCTTGTTCCCACAAATTGAGAGACTTGGAACTGTTCGATGATATTACCACCAATGCCACTCCTTTTGGCGTGTAATTGTTATAAACGTCAATCAGCCTGTCCTGGTAGGCCTGAGCGGTAGGGCAATGGTTACAGTTGAAAACGACAACCAGCACTTTTGATTTAGCAAAATCAGACAGGCTATATGTTTTATCATCCACCCCTGTAAGTCTGAAATCCGGAGCTTGTGATCCTATTTCGAGAGTTTTGGGTTCCGGGTGTACATCCTGGGCAATTGTAGAAAATCCTGTAAATAAAATTGAAATTATTGCCAGGGAAACTTGTCTTGTTTTCATCAGGTTAATTATTAATTAACAATTGTTTATCGAAGTAAACATTTTTTTCCATATGTGAGAATCTTCTAAATCGGAAAACCTTTCCCAAATTAGCAATAAAATATAAGACTGGATTTAAAATACGGTTTGTTTAAATAGTTAACAGACAATTTTGTGTTAAGGAGGCTGTTGAAAAAGTCTTTTCAACAGCCCCTTGGGTATGGGTTAAGAAATAACAGTAGTTGCCTTCGGGGATTACGACCTCACTCCGTTCCGTCTTGATCCCCAGAGGGGGCCCCCAGCAAAGCTTAAATGAACCCTTCGGGTCTTATTTATTTTCCCTCGCCTCCTTCAGAAAGCAAGCTTTCTTTGGAGTTTCGGTAAAATAAATAATCCCGCTAACGCGGGATTCATTTAAGCTTTGCGGAGAGAGGGGCTCTTGAACCTCCTTCTCTTTATAATTGATTATCAAATTGTAACGTACTGTAAAAATTCGGCTCCACCGACTGGGGCACCTCTTATGCCTCTCCCCAAATTTCTTTAAATAACGCTAGTTTGCATATTTCATTGTAAATTTAATAAAAAATTGATAATTACAAATTTCCAGCATATCGAAAAGTTCTTAAAAAACGATGAATGATAATTTGAAACTAAAGAGCTATGTCCTATTAATGACTTCTAATATTGATAGGATAATAGAAAGAGGTATTGTCTCTATTCGGGAAAATTGTAAAGATTCAGAAGTATTAAAACAAACAGAAGTCTTATATAACTATTATAAGGAAGGTTTAAATACAAGAAATGAAAAAGATAGCCTGGTTCCTGATTGGGATTTAATTAATTTATTAAATGTTCTTTTGAGAATACGAGTTAAAATGCCAATTATTGGACCAGATCTTATATTATTTAATCTTATTAACATTGGGATTTTACGATTAGATGGAAATCCTTATGATGTTATCCGAGATCTTGTATCATTTACTAAAAGAGTCTCATTTCTATTAAACAAGTATTATTATATGCGAGATTTCTTTATGACGATATTTGATAATTACAAAGATTTAAAAGCTGCCCATGCTGATATTGAATTTGGTACAAAACCTTTTAACGAAATTTTATTAAGAATAAACAACAAAGGCGGAAGGCGTTTATCATCCCAACTAATTAAAAAACATTTTGAATCTCAGTTTAAGGATCTTCAAAAGACATTAATTCCAAAATATCAATATATTCTTAATCATCTTCCATTTGAGTTTCTTGAAGAGAAAAAATTATCCAGTGAGCAAAAAATTAAGAAGTTTTTCAGAGTAGAACTCACTCGAGAAATTGTACATTATTTAAACACCACAAATATACCAATTTCTAAAAAAGAACTTTTCCTCGGTCATTGTTTTTCTTTCATTCAACTGTGTTATAATAAAAATGAATTCATAAAAAAAAGGAAAGCAAAGGATAAATATTATAATAATGAACTTGCTAATAAATATTATCCTGAATTTCTTAGAACTGAGGGGCACAATGCTCTTAAATCACTATAAATCAGTTTGGTAATTTTTCTCAAAATACCTTTTGTTTTACCATTCCTCCATTACTGCGATTCACCTAAATTGGCGGCTAGTTTCATTATTATTCACAATTTAGTACTGCTATTATGGAAGTAAAATTTATTACCGAGGAAGACTTTCGGCAACTTATTAAGAAACTGGAAGGGATTGAGGAAACTGTAAGGGAAAAGATTAAACCTTATGAGAAATTCTTTACAAATGAAGATGTTTGCAAGCTTTTCTCTATCTCAAAAAGAACTCTGCAGAGCTGGAGAGATAAATCTATCATTTCATATGTTAAGGTAAATGGAATAATTTTTTATTCACTGGAGGATATTAATGACTTTCTGCAGCGAAATCAAATTGAGGCAAAGATTTCAACCACTTTTTAAATACCTAATCACAATCATACTGCGTCTGTTTCCCACATTCATGTTGATAAAATAAATTGGGACGATTTCCTTTAGGTGGGGAGAATATTTGGTGCGGATTCCATAACTAAAAAAAAGATTTGATTTTAAATAAATAGAAATAATTTCCTCCTTTTTTAGAATGTTACAAATTATTAAGTAATGAAAGAGACGTATTATTTTCCTCATGATTACAATGCACGGAGTGACCGAAAATTGGTGAAAGTAATTATGAAATATGGGATGGAGGGGATAGGGACATTTTGGTGTCTGGTTGAAATGCTCTATGAAGAGGGTGGATATATTCCTTTAGAATACGATCGTATTACATTTGAATTACGAACTGATATTAAGATAGTGCAAAGCATAATAACAGAGTTTGATTTATTTGAAAATGATGGATCAAAATTCTGGTCAGAGTCAGTTCTGTCCAGGCTACAAAAGAGAGCAGATAAAAGCGAAAAAGCAAGAAAATCCATACAATCACGCTGGGAAAAATTCAAACGTAATACGGACGTATTAGGAAAGAATAGCGGACGAATTACTATAAAGGAAAGGGGAAAAAAAGAGACCAAAGAAAAGAAATCGAGTATTCCATTTAAAATATTTTGGGATACTTATGATAAAAAAATTGGTTGGGAAAGATGTGAAACTACTTGGGGAGAATTAACAAATGCGGAAAAGGATGCATGTATGGCAAGAATTCCGGCATACAAATTATCCAATCCGAATAAAAAGTTCCGCCTGAATCCTGAAAAATATTTAAATCAAAAAGGATGGCTAAATGAAATAATAATTTCAGATGGAGAAAATGGATCAAATATTAAAAGGGAAAATAAAAGAATTAACGATTTGTGGAATTCGGAGAATTAATTATCCAATTTACGACATAAAAATTGCTCTTGACATTGTATGAACAATTGGTAAAAGGTTTGATCCAAAATTTATTTTAACTCCTGAAGCAAAAGAATTATATGCTAAACTTCTTCAATATTGTTATTCAGATGGAAATTTCCATGGTGAATTGACAAAGGGATTAATGTTACAGGGTCCAACTGGAACTGGTAAAACTATGGCTATGGAAGTAATGAGTATTTACCTGGAACTTGAGAAAATTGCATTTAAAATGAATGACAAAGTATATAGGATGAATTTCTCCGTTGTTAATGTAAATGATATTGTTAATGGTTTCCTTCAACATGCTTTTGAAGGAATTCAAACATATATAAATCGATATGTTATCTGCCTTGATGATATTGGAACCGAAATAAGGGAAGTAAAATATTTCGGCAATAGTTTGGACGTCATAAGTCATATTATTTCTGAAAGATACGCTAAAGAAAAACTGATTTTTGCGACTACTAACTATCCAAAAGAAATGTTAGGATATATCTATTCTGACCGAATAGTATCTAGGATTTATGAGATGTTTAATTTTATTACAGTAAAGGGAGACGACTTTAGAAAACAATAAATACAATAATTGAGAACTAATTTACTTGGCATTTCTAAACAACAAAATATGCAATATTCTTGAAATAAGATTAAAATTAAATTGTGTCTACCCAGTGATTGAGAGCACGTTTTTAAACCTTTTTCACCCTATAAGATTTGATCGAGTCTAGAAAGTTGAATCAAATAGTGACTATTCTGGATAATGTGTACAATGATTCTGGAGAATCCTGTACAATCCAAAAAGAGTTTAATTTGTAACATACTATATAATTCAATTTTTCTTTCTTAATGATTCTCCTTTTAAATCAATTCGATGTGCATTTACTGCTAATCTGTCCATAATAGCATCGGCTACTGTAGATTCTCCGATATAATAATTCCACTCATTAATAGGAAGTTGTTTTACTCTCCCTGTGATAGTTATAATATTTGGGTCGCTCATCCTCAATGTTAATGAAGATTGCTATTATGTCAGGAGTGTTTTAATGTACCATAATGCTAAATTCCAGATGTTTATTGGAGTCTATCATAGTTGATAGTTGAACCCCCCTTAAAATTGACCTACCGTACCCTAAAACAGCTACCCCCGTTTCTACTAACTCATAGTGGTTGGACCTATCCTATTCAGGAAGATCTGTTTCTAAACGGTTTGGCTGTTTTTCACCACGGTATAATTCTTTTGATAATTGAAGAAAATGGTTCATTGCATTATCCTTTTTTATAAATGCTCCACTCCAATCATAAAAGAATTGATTATTACTCGTTAATACTTCTGCTTCTTCAAAGTCAACATTTAAAGCAGTGTGAGCTGGCCTAATATAAATCCTGGTTACTTCATAATGGCAACGGTTCGAATCTTTTTCCTGTCTTGTTTCGTACATTGCAACCTTATCATTTCTACAGATTAAAGTATAGTATAAATCATTCTTCCTAAAATGTGTTTTTAGTATTTTCATTGTTGTATTATTAAATTGTAAGTGAATATTCCGGATCAGACTGAGCTATCAATACCGGATAAAACTGACACGAATTATGTAGTATTATTGTATACGAATGAGAAACGATAATGTTACATAAAACACATTAAAACAGCACATTAAATAACAGATTTCTAATTGCAATTTATTTTTACACTGTATACCTAAATATCATTTATGCAACCCAATTAGCTGGGATTTTGGGAGGTGAAAATATATATTTGTTAAAATCAAACTAAGGACTAATTTTGAAAGAAATATAATCTCAACCTTGACGATCGGGAAAAATTTATTTTAGCAATATGCCAAGCATAGTTCCAGGCTACGAATATGATATCTTCATCAGCTACCGCCAAAAAGATAACAAAGGCGACAAGTGGGTTAGTGAGTTTATTGATAACCTGAAGGGAGAACTTGAGTCAACATTCAAAGAAGACATTTCGATTTACTTCGATGAAAATCCTCATGATGGACTATTAGAGACTCATGATGTTGAGGCCACTTTAGAAGCTAAACTAAAGTGCCTTGTATTTATTCCTATCATTTCACGCACATATTGTGATCCTAGATCTTTTGCCTGGGAACATGAGTTTAAAGCATTTATTGAACTAGCCTCCCAGGATCAGTTTGGATTGAAGGTAAAGCTGCCAAATGGTAATGTTACAAGCAGGATTCTTCCTATAAAGATTCATGACCTGAGTGGCGAAGATAAAGTTCTTCTTGAAAAAGAGCTGGGAGGGATATTAAGGGCGATTGAATTTATTTATAAAGAGCCTGGAGTAAATAAACCTCTTACTGTAAAAGATAATTCTAGTAAGAATTTAAATAGGACCGAATTTAAAATCCAGGTTAACAAAGTTGCTAATGCCATTGATGAAATTATTACTGGGCTGAAAAGCATTCAAACAGTCGGAGTGGATACAAAGATCGGAAAAAGTGATTCATTGGATGTATTCGATCAAGAAGAGAAACATGTAAAAGGCAAGGAATTTAATAGATCAGTTCAATACAAGTTAATATCAGGAGCAGCAATCTTTGTAGTATTAATAATTGTAGCATTATTAGTTTATCCAAAAATATTAAAACATGATACATTGAATAAACTGAGATCTTCAGGTGAAAGAATTTCATTGGTAGTTTTACCATTTAGGAATATGACCAATGATTCAACCCTTAATATCTGGCAGGACGGCATACAGTTTAACCTGATTGAGTCTCTGTCAAATTCTCCTGACCTTAAGGTCTGGCAACCATTATCAACGAACAATCTACTAAGGAGCAAAGGTTATTCTGACTATTCCCAAATAACACCATCTGTTACAAGGGAAATTTCCCAAAACCTAGATGCAAATGTTTTTATTTATGGAAATATTAATCGTGCTGGAGAAAAAATTCGAATAAGGTCACAATTAATTGACTCAAAGACAGAGGAGGTTTTTAGATCCTTTCAGCTGGAAGGAGAAGTAAAAGAGGTCCTTCAACTCACGGACTCGCTTGCCACAATAATAAAGAACTTTCTTATTATATCTTTTTTAAAGAAAGAAATTTCTCCTGAATTTCAGACTATTATGCCAAACTCAATTGAGGCATACAAGTCTTTTATTTTAGGAAATAAAGCATTTTTTAATAATGATGAATTATCTGCCGTTAAACTATTTTCTCAATCCCTAAAAATAGATTCCAATTTTATATATACTTATTTTTGGCTTTCAATGTCATATGCAAATCTTGGCTCATATGACCAGGCAGAAAAATGGTGTCTAAAAATATATGATAAAAGGGAGCAATTGCCATTCGAGTTTAAAATATGGGTAAACTGGATCTATGCCATATACCATGAGAAATCAAAATATGAGGAATTAAAATATTCAAAACAGCTGCTTGAAATTAATGATCGTGTTCCGCTCACTCATTGGACTGTAGGGCATGCTTATTATGATATGAATCAATACAATAATGCAATCCCTGAATTAGAAAAAACGCTTGAAATATATAAAAGCTGGAATACAAAACCCTTGAATTCTGGCTTCTATGAACTTCCGATTGTTGCTTGTCATTTGATTGGCAACTACAAAAAAGAGAAGGAGATCCTCAAAAGAGCCTTTAAAGACTTTCCCGATGACCCCCAGCTTATCAGGAGGCAGGCAATACTTTCATTATCCGAGAAAGATACAGTTTCGGCAAACCGATTCATTGATAAACTTTTGACGATCCGCAAAAATGATTCCTGGTCCGAGGCTGCAATTACAAACGGACTGGGTGTAATTTATGAAGAAGCAGGATATTATAAAAGAGCCGAGGCTTTTTACCGGAAGGCATTTTCACTTGAGACTGATAATCCGGCAAGGATCAACAACCTGGCGTACTTTCTTATTGACAGAAACATAAACCCTACTGAAGGTCTGGAACTTGCAGACAGAGCTGTAAAATTAAATCCCATCAGTTTTGTATTTCTGGATACAAAAGGATGGGGATTATTTAAGCTTGGAAAATTCGAAGAAGCATTGAAGTTCCTCGAGAAGAGTGATTCTCTGAAACCTATTTATAACTACGATTTATCTATACATATCCAGGAAGTAAAAAAGGCAATTGCAAATCAAAAATAGCAACTAAGTATGATAATTAGGTATTTGCGATTGATTTATCATAGAATTTGCAATTCACAACCCCAATTCCCCAATTATCATTCATTATTGTACAAGTCTATATATCAACCATATACAATATATTCATAAGCTTGTTTAAGTCCATTATTGACCAATTTCAACCACTTTCTATATCCCTATAATATTCTGCAATAACGAAACGCAACTTTGTGTTTAAATCGCTTAATATTAAGTATTTAGCTCATTTATTGTAGTTGCACTATAATATATCTATCTCTATATCAGCATTATAATTATTCAAGCGTTTAGCCTGGGGATTTGGAACCAGGCTTTCTTATTTCTAATTAATCACTAATCAAAATCATATGAAAACGCATCAGACAACTATATCTGAAGTAAGACTCGTCTATAGGACTAAGGTCAAAGCTTCTGAAAGATTACAGGTTAAATGCTCAAAGGACGCATTTGATATATTTATGGAGAATTGGGACCTGGATTCAATAGAATATATTGAAGAGTTTAAACTCCTACTAATGAATCGGTCCAATTCAGTATTAGGCATTATGCCTGTCTCTAAGGGAGGTTTATCCGGGACGGTTACGGATGTACGCTTAATTTTTCAAGGTGCAATTAAAGCAAACGCAGCTGGGATAATAGTCTGTCATAACCATCCATCCGGGAACCTTAATCCCAGTGAATCTGATACAAAGCTTCCTCAAAAGATCAAAGAAGCTGGGAACCTTATGGATATACAGCTACTCGACCATTTGATTATTATCAGTGATGGTGGCTATTACAGTTTTGCAGATAATGGACTTTTATAATTAAAACTATGAAAATAAGATGTATACATTGTGGTGAGTATTTCTTCCCTGATGAAGAAACTCTAGAACTTATATCTGATGGATATATTTCGTCGTCTAATGTAAATACTTGTGACGAATGCTGGGAAATGATAAATCATCAAGCTGATGACTTTTCTGATATTTATAGTGATGCTGATCCTGGACTTTAAAATAAAAAAATTGTCCTTCGTAGCAATCTCGGTAGAATAATCCTATGCCGGGGTATTTAATATAAAACTAGTTAACAGGATAAGGGATGCCTGAACATTGATGGATGTTCATTTATTTGATCATTTGATAATTGTACCATATGGAAGGTATTACAATATCCAGATGAAGGGAATATTTAAGGTAAATAACAAGGAAATAAAATATTTGAATAAATTCTATCCCTCTGAGTCTTTTTCTAAATAGATGTGTATTAATTTATAGATAATGTTGTATTTCATTCAAGCAAGTTATACATTTGATAAATCACCATTTAATGGCTCATAAAAAATGCCCTTTGAAGAAATTGGATAGACTTCAGTAAAAGATATTCAGTGGGTACATTATTTGCAGAAACGTAATTCCTGAAAATGTTAAATTCTAATATATTATGAGAATTCAGTTTAGATATTGGATTTATAGCTGTACTATAGCAATTACATCATTAATAATTACATTTATTCGAGGTTTTAATCGACGTTCTGGATCAATATAGGATTTTTATTCTTAATTTACAATATTCTATTGGAATTAGAAATTTGATTAGAAAAATTATTTAGATTGTAACAATTAGTTATGAATAATTACATGGCCTAACATGGTCAATGCGAGAGAAGAATCTAACCCACTTATTAAATCTTGTTGCACCCGGACTGATCCTTCTCCCGAGACAAAGTCAATAGGGTTGCAAGCCGACGCGCTGTTGTCATGGTTTTTGCTCGCCACCTTGACAGTTTCATCGTGACCAGAAACTTCTCGTCCACTTATCGGGACTTGGTACCGTTTAGACAAATTATCTTGACAATCTAGTTATCGTCCACCTACCTGGACTGGCAAAAAACGAGGCACCGCGACGCTGACGGCACCTAATTAAACCGCCGGGCCGCCAGACTGTCTAATAACTAAAATTAAGTCTCCCAGAATCGATTATTTGATGAATTGTTCGGATAGGTATCCAAGGATAAAAAATATACAGTTTAGTTATTAGACAGACTCCCGTTATGCTTAAGTTGATAATAACTCGACGATTGCGTAAAGCTTAAAAAGACATAAGCATAACTATGCGAAAGATAATTATCTTCGCTTAGCCTTGACGATTTCATCATAAATTCAAAAACAAATAATGAAAAGGATTCTCATAATTACATTAATCATTGTAAGTTGTCTAGATTCAAGTGGTCAACGAAAAATGACTAAAACATATTATAAGAATGGACAATTGGAATCTGCAGGTTTTGTTTATAAATACCCAATCTTTTATGATGTTAATAAACTGCCACCATGGGCGGATAGGTTTAGGCCCGGCTGCGCCAACACGGGGGACAATTTACATATAACGTGACAGTTACGTAACCTAGACAGATTGCCCGAAATGCTAACAGCGAAGGCATTTATTTGCTGCACTCCCAGATTTAAAAATCATTTGTGATTTTGATTATAAATAAATTCTAATAGCGAGTTATCGGGCATTATCAATTCCTTCAACTAATACATCAAACTTTGCAATTGAGAATGAAAAAATTAGATAATGACCTGATTAAACATTTTTATATTTCTTATTGTTTTAAAGTAAAAACAATTTAGCACCTTAAGATTATGAGAAAAATAGTTGTCTTATCATTTATTACATTAGATGGAGTAATGCAAGCACCTGGTGGACCTGAGGAAGATTCATCGGGCGGTTTCAAATATGGCGGTTGGGTTGCACCTTATTTTGACGATGTTGGTGGTAAGGTCATGGAAAAACAGATGAAACCTGCAGATCTTCTTTTGGGCAGAAAAACATTTGAGATTTTTGCCTCCTACTGGCCTGAACATGCAGACTTTTGGCCAGGTATCAATGATGTCACAAAATACGTCATGTCCAAGACCATGAAAAAGTCAGATTGGAAAAACTCAGTTTTCCTCAAAAGTTTGGCAGATATCGAAAAGCTCAAAAATTCAAAAGGTTCTGACATTCAAGTTCACGGCAGTGGTGAGCTTATTCAACTGCTACTTAAGAATGATTTAGTGGACGAACTCTGGCTAAAAATTTACCCATTGACTCTTGGTAAAGGTAAAAAGTTGTTTGTCAGTGGCACAATTCCGGCAGCATTTACATTAATAGAGAGCTTGGTTACACCAACCGGAGTGATTATTGCCAATTACAAGCGAGCTGGAAAAGTCAAGACAGGTACTATTGGAGCTTAAGGAGAAATAAAATGAGAAAACTAATTGCAGCAATCAATATGACACTTGACGGATTTTGCGACCACACAGTAATGATTGCAGATGAGGAATTACATCAGCATTATAATGAGCTATTAAGTCACGCAGGCGCCATTATATATGGAAGGATAACATACCAACTTATGGAAAGTTCCTGGCCAACTATAGTAATAAATCCTACTGGTAACAAACCAATGGATGAATTTGCTGTGATAATACAGAACATTCCCAAAATTGTTTTTTCCCACACCTTGACTAATGTTGAATGGAAAAATGCAAGGTTGGCAAAGGGAGGCATTAAAGAAGAAGTTTTAGAACTTAGGCAACAACCAGGTAAAGACATTTTAGTTGGCAGCCCAAGTTTAATTGTAGCCTTAATGAAACTCAATTTAATTGATGAATACCAACTCTGTGTTCACCCGGTTTTAATAGGAAGCGGTTTACCATTATTTAAAAACATAAACGATAGAGTTATCCTTAAACTCTTAAAAATAAAAACTTTTAGCTCAGGCTCGATAACGCTTTACTATGAACCGACAAAAAAATGACTTGGCCCGAAATGCTAACAGAAAAAGCTGAATATCACTTGGCAACCGGGATTCAAAATACTTTGTAACTTTGATTTTTAGCAGATTCTACAAGCGAGGTAGGTTTCACTTATCCAGACCAAGCGAACAAAATTATTATTATAAATGTTAATGAATTTAGTAGATACTTCTATAAGTTTAAACTTTAACTTATAGACTATTTAAACCCCTTAATGTTTTGTTATTTATTAAAAAAGGAGGATTATCATGGCAAATATTATTGATTTTAAAAATGTATCATTAGCAGGCTTTGAGTCATCACCTGTTTCGAAATCACTTGCAGGTTTACGCGCTAACGAATCAAGGTATTTTAAGAACAAATACAATCATGATTTTACTGTTAGCCCTGCANNATATTAAAATTTCATCAAAGCCCCTTGAAACATCAGAATTCGTGGTTGGCGGTATAAAATGGACCTACGTATTCTATGAAAGCGGACTTTCAATCAACGTTATGTATACACTGAATGATCCTAAAAAAAGAGCAGTGGGCTTTAAGCTTTCAGAAGGTATGGAAGTACCAAAAGAGCTCGAAGAGAAATTCAAGTTTGCAAAACAAAAATCAAAACTTGCAGGAATAGTTCGTGGTTCTTTTTTTGTAATTAAGGGGGAATATTAAGACTATTGAATTATCATTTGACTGACTTACGCCGAAACAAAGCAGTTTTAAAATTGGCCCGAAATGCTAACACGGTCAATTGGGGTAATTTGCTCGTTACGGTATTTGCAAAGTTACCTTGACAGGATACCAAACAATTAAACTATCTTATTATCTATCAGCTATCTCCTTATACCGCGATCGTGATAAAGCCCTCGCGCAGCGTGATGGCAAATACCGCGCCGTACCGGCTCGCCACCGGGACTCTTTCCTTGCTCACAACCGGGACTATCAACCGGATGGCTTTGCCGGTAACGCAAACTCCCTCAATTGCCGTGCCGTTATATGCAACAGATAGAACCAGTTAACGATAGAAAAATGGACAATCGGAGTTAGAGACTGTTCCAAATTTCGTTCTCGGTAATTGGCAAGTAAACTTAAAATTACAAATAACTAAAAAGCAAAAAACATGCTACACTGTACACCATTTCTCTTATTCGACGGCAATTGTGCAGAGGCAATGAAATTTTACCAAAATTGCCTTGGGGGAGAGCTAACTATTACAAAAACTGGAGAAACTCCGATGAAAGAATTGTTTCCAAAAGAAAAGTGGGAAAGAGTTATCAATGCAAATCTGAAAAGTGGTAATATTGAAATATCTGCCACTGACTGGATGGCTTCCCCTGAATTTGAACCGATACAAGGAAATACTTTCGCAATATTTGTTGTTGGAAATTCATATGATGATTTAAAGACTGTATTTAACAAGCTCAAGGATGGTGACAATAACAAAAGATTACAAGAGCTACATGACATGCCTTTTGGAACATATGGACAGTTTTATGACAAATATGGAATTCAATGGATTTTCAGAGGAGATAAAAAATAATAGCCGTGGGCCATACAAATTTCCTACTTCGAGACAATTCTCTGATACTGAGATAGATCTAATGAACTGCAGCATATAACTCGGACGGTGCTATGAAAAGCACTGCCCCGAGGTTCTGTAAAATTAAATAATAATCTTAAAAAGTTCTTTTTATAAATTCTATAAAATCAGGCTGCAATAAGAGGTCAAGTATAATCTGCCGCAATCACAGAACTTTTCATCCATTTACCAGGACTTGAAAAAAAAACATCACCGCGACACGGACGGCAGTTCAACTAAACTGGTGGCTGTTAAAAGTCGTTTCATTCCTGTTTGTACTTTAGTTATTGTTAATGAACATCTGGTAGAAGGTTATACTCCATTCAATGATAGATTCATCACAATAACGAATTCTGTTAAATAAAAATGTTATGAAAAAGCAACCGAATCCATCCTCATCGGAAAATAATTTGTTAACCTACAGACGAATTCGTAAAGCCATCGGCTACCTTGGAATAAGCCTTCCTATTGCATTGGTGATCCTTTCACTCATTCCATTCTTTAAGACAAGTGTGCAAGACTCAATTAGCTATTACTACTACACGAATTTAAGAGAAGTATTTACAGGAGTATTATGCGCAGTAGGTCTATTTCTAATTCGGTATAAAGGAATCGATAACCCGGTATTTTGGAAAAATGATGATAAGATGACTAACGTTGCAGGCATTATGGCTCTCGGAGTAGCTCTAATACCTACCAATCCTCAATGTTGTTCAGAAAAAATATATACCCTGATACCTTATTGTGTAAAATTGTTGGGTTGGCTTCATTATTTATTTGCAGGAATATTTTTCTTTATCTTGGCTATTATGTCCTTAGTGATTTTCACCATCGGGCAGAAAGAAAACAAAGACATTCCTGTAAGTATTTTAAATGAGAACAATATCTACAAGATCTGTGGAATCGCTATAATTGTATTTGCTGGTATGATCCCAGTATGTGACTTATTGAATCTCTTTCCAAGATCGACTCTTGTGTTTGAAGCATTGGCTCTTATAGCATTTGGAACCTCATGGCTTATAAAAGGCAGGTTCTTGGGTGATATAGGTAAGATAGGCCGGACACTTTACAGAGAGCATAATACAAAATCTTCCAACAAAAAGATCAGTAGTAAGTCAACCAACACTTGATAAAGAATTGATTTTGGTCTCTGAGGTTTTTAAATTTGAATTGTTTTTATCAGAAACGGGGTGGGGGAAGCACGAAACCCCGCAGCGAGGCCCCTGGAGAAATCCAGGGGTTTTTGCTCTTAAAAATGACTTTGACTTTAATCAATGTAACTTTTTTATAATTGTTTCGTAAACATGAAGTATTGAACCAGTTACCTATTATAAAACTAAAGCAAATTGAAAACAATTAAATTATTGCCAATTAGCGTTTACGGTTTAATACGATGGAAATTACTGGAATGTAGAATCTCTACAATAGAAGAGAGAATAAATAAATTACAAGATTTGAGTTTATTCTTTCAACGTAGATTCGATAAAGATAGGTCTGATAAGATTAACAATAAGATTGAATATCTCTTTAGAAGAAAAATGGACTTAGTGGCTATTTTCCAATAATACGGACGTTGCCCCCTGGAGAAATCCTGGGGGTTTTTGTTAAAATATCTCGCCTGTGATATTGGAGTTTCATAAATTTGAATTACTAACTTTTTCGAATGACAAAACCTCATTTGTCTAAGTCGTAACCCTGGCCTTAAAAAAGCCAGGGTTTTTCTTTGAAGTATTTAATTTTGACTTCCTATCGTTTATTATTTGTATTGAATCAGATTATTTTCGACATTTGAGTCAGCGGTATTTCCATCGTTCTTTTACCTTATTAAGTTGATCACATCGATCACACAAGATCAAAACTTAAGACTATTTACATCTCAGGGAATACCGCTATTTCAGTAACCACTAAAAGGAATAAGCGCATTCAATAAATATATGTCTGTTTGCGCTTATTTATTTGTGGATCAATCTGACCTAGTTTAGGCATAAAATTTGCCTTGATTGTCAATAAAGATTAATTTAGCTTTTGATAAAAATATCATACATTATTCCATTCATATACCATATTTAAATATGTACATTACCAATATCCAACACCTCCTTGATGCTTCAGCAAAAATGCCAGAAGATATGCCCGATGAAGCCATAGAACTTATAGGGTTTTTAACAGAGGTTATCGATTCAACCACAAAAAACTTTCCACATACATTAACAGAAACGGATATCCGATGCTTTAAAAAAGGTTGCTCTGGAATGATTAAGACGGCATTTAGACCTGACACTGATGAAATCCATTGGTATTGCCCAGATTGCGAAGTCGATGGTCTAATAAGTGGCTGGCAGAAGACTAAATGGGATAACAGGTAAAATAAAAGATTCGAATTGAAATTGTTAAATATCTGACAAAGAAATTTTTAAAATTGCAATATGGAAAGAGATAAAGTAAAAGCACTTGTAATTGAAAAAATCGGAGAAGTTACCAGTTCTTCCTTTGATGGTGAACTGGAAAAATTAAACGAGGAAACTCTTTTTTATGATTTACGATTTGATAGTATGGATGCTGTAGACCTCATTATGAAACTTGAAAATGAATTTGGAATAGGAATTCCTGATGAAGATGCAGAAGATTTAGAAAAGAAGACAATAGGAGATATAATTAATTATTTATATGAACAATTAAAAAATCATGATTCTAACAATTTAAACATATAATTCTACATATATTCAATGCGATCAATACACCAATAATCGAACCAATAACAATTAAAATGTACATATCCCAAATGCCCCATTTCCTTGATGAAAAGGGAAATATTCCAAAACAAATGCCGAAGGAAGCCAGAGAATTGGCAAGGTTTCATGGCTTTGGTAGTTGATACAACCTCTAAAACATGTCCTCAGACGTTAGCAACAACCGATATCAGATGTTTTCAAAAAGGATGTCAGTGAATAATTAAAAGTGAGATAATCGGTAAAAATGATGATGTCCACTGGGTATGTTCAAAATGCCCGAATGAAGGTGTGATAAGCAAATGGCAAAAGACAAAGTGGGATAACAGGAGAAACAAATAATTACATAATTCTTTACCACATTATTTACCACAAATAAAAAACCCACTGTAATCAACTTATTATCAGTGGGTTTTGTGTTGTTGTAGTCGGGGTGATCTCCCTCGAGCACTATATCCATTATACCTCATTCAAGTGCACAATATATCTTTATTATACCTTATTTTATTGATGCTTCAGAACTATTCAATTAACTTGCGTAAAAACTATCTCAAATACCTTATTTCATTAATTGTTCATGAAAGTTCATAATTCGTTCATAATTTCACTATTTTTACAAATCCAATACATTGTTAATTATGAAAACTTATAAAACTTCAAAACTCAAGGTATATAATAATAATGGTTATAAGTACATCTATGTCTATTATAAAGAAGATAATTATGTATTAAGGATTAACACCAAGTTTGAGTATGCTAAAAACAAAATGACCTCTGAAAATTTTTATAACTCAAAGATGAAAGACCATGAGAAGTTAAATGGGCATATACAGGAAATACAGTGGGTTGTCGATGAATACATTAATTTAGTCAGCGGCCACAGACCAATAAATCAGCAAGAATGCATGCGATATGTTAAAAAGAATAAGTACCACGCATCCAAAGTTCCAGTTGAAACCATAAGTAAAATGAAGGGATTATCAGAGTATTATGATCAATTCTTTGATGCAAAAAAAGAAAATCCTTTTATTAAACCCATTTCTTTAAAAAACTACCAATCATTTAAGAACCTTTTGACTGATTTTCAAAAATATAACAAACAGACATACTATTTACTTAATGTTGATGAGACATTGATTAATAAATTAATAAATTTTACCCAAATAGATTTACGAAATGTTAAGGGATATATTAGTAAGGGTTTTTTACAGCAAAATACGCTTAAGAAAAGGCTAGATGTTTTTAAAGAGTTTTTGATCTGGCTTGGAGATAAGGATATTGCACATTTCAATACTCATAAACTATTCCCGAAAATAGAAAAAACTAGCAAGGAAGTAGTTTATGTAACAAATGATGAAATTAAACAGCTTATTGCAACTCGTCACAAAATAGAGGGTGACTATAATAAACTAGCGTTTGATTCTTTCATATTTAATTGTGAATGTGGCTTGCGTTATGAAGATTTAAGCAATTTGTCCAAAAGTGATTTTAAGACGATTCCCAATGGATATTTACTAATCAAAGAGTTAAACAAACATAGTGCTACTTTTTCAAGTGTTAGTCAGATTCCAATTATTAACTCCCTAATAATAGAAATAATTGAAAAATATGATTTTCACTTCAAATTACTAAGTAACCAAGAGTACAATCGAACTTTGCATAAACTATTTAAGAAGCATGATTTATTCACGGAACCAATTACAGCAAAACGAAAATATATTAAAGGGAAAGTTGAAGAAGATGATTTGTTCAAGTATAATGTTATTACCTGCCATAGCTGCAGGCGGTCAATGATTACAAATGCTTTAATGAACGATTACAATCCTGCACAAGTTATGCAAATGAGTGGGCATAAGAATTTAAGGACTTTACAGAAATACTTAAATTTTGCAAACACAGAAATCTTGAAAAAGAACATCGAGAAAAAACTAAGTGAAAATAAAAAGTAGTAGCTATGCAAAAACCATGACAGCGTGCGCGTCGGCCGGCAGCCCTATTGATTTTGTCTCGGCAGCAGGAACAGTCCGGGTGGCACAAGATTTTATAAGTCGGTTAAATTCTTCTCTAATAGACTTTTGAATACGAAGAAAAAATAGTCCGGGTTGCAAAAGGCAATTAATAGCACCGTCCGAGTTATATGTAGGGTTAATTTTAAAACTGTCCAGATGTACGAGAACTTTATTGTCCAGTCCTTAATCAAGTCATACAGGTAGGGATGGGCTGGCAGGCTCTTTTGCAACCTAAGATTTAGCATTGGCATTCGCGTTGCGTGAGCTGCAAATGTGCCTACCAGCGAAGGGATGGTCTATCTTTCAAAATATAATTCAGGTAAAATAATTTTTATTTCACATCTTCCAGTCATAGTTTGTTTTTCCACAGCTGCACCTAATTCTTTTTGTTACAGTATCATAGTGTTTAACTATAACAGGTTTCTTACAAGATGGCTCTTGACAATAAAATAATTTCTCCATTTCGACTAAATCTAGCCAGAAAGCTTCAAGATCACCTATTTTCGGTGAAAATGGATTGTCATAGGAAAGTAAGTTTCCCAAAATATTGGAAGCAATTATTCTTTCAATAATTGGCATCTGAGTTTTTAATTCGCTACTACTTTTATCAATTTTAGATTTTAATTCATTGAGTAATTCATCAGACATACGTTTTTCATTCAACGAATTGAACCTAAAATTAACTTTCACTTCAAGATTTGCGCAAATTTCTTTAAGAGAATGCTCCAGGTACTTTCTGATGGGATTTCCCAATAAGTCAATATCGCCTTTTGCTAAGTTTATTTCAATAATTTTTCTTAGATCTATTGGCTCGTCTTCCAAGAAAGTTCCTCTTTCATCGCTCCACTTAATTTCATTAATTAACCAACTCTTTCTCTTTGCTAATTGGCTTACATACTGAAACCATTCATTTTCGTGAGTCATCAAAATAATTTGGTAATCAGAAAATTTTTCAAATATCAAATCCGCAAATTTTTTTCGATGATTACTATCAAAACTTGAGATGACATCATCTAAAAGTATGAATTTGTTTTCTTTGTTAAAGGCGATTACTGACGCCAAAAAGAATGACAAACCAAAACAGTTTAGATGGGATTCACTAAAATATTTTTGTGGTGGGGAGACCCAATTGCCATTGTATTTATACTCAATAGTGATTCCATTAAGTTCATCTTCCTCGCCAATAGTTACAATATTCAGTTCTTGAAACTGCTCGCTGGGATTCATAAATTGGTAGAACTCATTTATCGTTCCAGAAAAAGTGGTAATGAAATTCTCCAATCCTTCCTTCTGCTTCTTTACAAATTCGTTGTAGATAAGTTCCATGGATGCTCTCTGATCTTCAAGAATTTTCTTTTCCTTTTCAAATTTTCTTATACGTAGGAAAGCATCTTTTCCGGATGAGATATTTGAATAAATTACTGCGTTATTGTCTTTTTTCAAAGCATCTTGAATAGAGGTAATTTTTGCGTTTAGAGTATTAAGAATTTCAAAGTCCGGTTCTTTTAGAATTAATTTTGTAGGTTCGGAAATCTTTTTTCCAGATGTTACTTTTATGTTTCCTTCTATTTCATAAAGGGTTATCTTGGTTACTAAGGACTCAATCGCCTGTTTAATTGGTTCAGAAGTTTTTTCTATATAATGTGAATCACTACTCAAAATCTTAAGTCGATTTATTCGTTCTGCTGAAATTTTTAAGATTGATTGTTTAGCTGAGTCATAGCTGGCTTTCTTTTTTGATGATTCTTCAATTTCTATTAATCTCTTCTGAATGTTTTCAAGTAATTCCTCTTTCCCAATTGTCTGTAAGCACAATGGACAAGTATCATCCTTATGATATTTTTTTTCAATTAATACACTTGCCGCTTTAAGTAATTCAGCAAAAAATACTTGCATTATACTTTGTACATCATCTGCAATTTTGTTGAACTCATTGTAGTACTTTCCATATTCAGAATTTAGCAACTCAATTTCACTTTTCAAGTTTGTTAAATTAGTTTTGCAATTTTCAAGGAAACTTAATTCATTAAGGATTTTCGTGTTTGCAGGTGCCTTAAGCAAATTTAGTATCGAATCAATATCTTTGAATGATTTCACAACAATACCTAATTTCATAGGCGTAATTATCTCATTCACCTTCTCAAATAAATTCTGTTCTACTCCAATTGAAGCACCTATTTTTTCAACCTGAATTTGTTTTTGAGTATTAATTTGGGATTCATAATTCTGATTTTTGATATCAGTTTTTATTGAGTTGTAGGCTTTCTTAAAAACTTCCTTTGTTTTATTTACTTCAGAGAATCCAATCACATCCGATAGACTTTTTAGTTTCTCTCCCTTAGTTTTATCAATGAATTCAGTAAGGAATTGATAGCGAAGAACTAGATTCTCATTTTGTGTGCTGACTAAGTAAGTATCGAAATCATCTGTCTTATTTGAAAAATCTATTGCTAGCTTATCCTTTTTATAACTAAGTGACTTTGTTGAATTAATAGATGCTTTTGTGAAGATCATTTCAACAGAAGACATATCTGTTATTGGGATACTGGAATATCTTAGAGCTTCTTTGAAATCTATTTCAGAATCCTCGGATAAGTGCCTGACTTTATCATTAAAGAACCACTCAATAGAATCTGAAATGCTACTCTTTCCTGTCCCATTGTCGCCATAAATTAGAATTGACTTTTCAGATAAAGGGAGTGTCAATGTTTCTTGAACTCCTCGGAGCCCTTTTATCGTAATATTTTTAATTTTTGTTGGCATTTTTATCTCTAATTTTTTGGATTTCATTTTTTACATTAGTATCCGTTAGCTTACCTTGATGATATAAGCTTGCGAGTGATTCTGCAAGTTCTTTATCCACTTTTTCAAGGCTGGAAATGTTTGCAAAAAACTCATCTAAGATTTCCTTTCCGGATTTCACTTTTTTATCCATTGATTTTCTTTTTAAAATAGTTCCAGTCAATTTTCAAGTTCACTTTCAAGTCACTGCTATGTATTTCTGCACCCGTCTTATTATTACAAATTGGATAAACACCATGGAATTCAACAAAACTCAAAATGAAATAACTTTCAAGATCTTCAATTCTGAAATCCCAATTGGCTTTTAGAATTTCAAAATTTAAGTAGGTGAAGAATAGTGGGGCCTTTTTCCTATAGTTCACTAACCCTACATTTTTTGATTTGCCTTCAAAGTGACCCACTAATCTGCTTCCAATACTATTAGTTTTCTTTTCGCTCATTCCAATATAAAGCAACTTGGATTTGTCAAAAGGATACTGAATAAAAGTTTTTTGTGTGAATATAAAATACAGACCAACAATACCTCCTAGAGATTTGATATTAGTTGGTTCAAAAGATTTTGGTTTGTCAAAGTAAATTGAGATTGTATGCATCATTTTTTTTGTTCAATAATATAACTTAAGATATTTTTTTGTTAAAATCTAAAGTTACTTAATCGATGTCATATAGGAGACCGGGTTGGCAAAAAGCTTGTGTTTTGCAGTGAAGAGAAGACTGCAAGATTGGGCTAGAAAACTTGTTTGGCACTTTTGTTTAAGTATTGGAATTTAGATAGCTGCAGAGGTGCCTAACACTAGAAATGCTGGGTCGAAAAGTTTCATATTTATTAAAGGTCTACCTCTTTTCCACAATGTGGACAGAAATATGACTTCTTTTCGTCTTTAGATTTGTTTATTTTTTCAATAAATCCTGCACTTATAATTCCAGTTGGTAATGCTATTAATCCTATTCCTAGAAATGCAACTATTCCGCTAATAATTTTCCCTAAAGTTGTGATGGGATAAATGTCACCATAACCAGAAGTAGTCATAGTTGCAACCGCCCACCATATTGATGCAAAGATATTAGGGAATTTATCGGGTTGTACGGGATTTTCTACACTGAACATTACAAATCCAGAGACAAGGAGAAAGAGACCAGCAACGAAAAAGGTCATACCAAGTTCAGCTCTTTTTTCTTTTAAAACCTCCCGAATAAGTTTAAGCGTTGAATTGTATCTGCTAATTTTTAGTACTCTGAAGAACCGGATTAACCTAATTAGTCTGAGGAATCTTAGATCAACTTTAATGATATATGGTATATAGAAGGGGAGTATTGCTAAGAGGTCAATAATACCAAAAGGCGAAAAAATGAACTTTGCAGCAGATGCCATTTTGGTTTTTGCTGGATGTGTTATATCTGAAACGTATATTCTTAAGATAAATTCTATCGTGAAAATTCCTATTGAAACCAACTCAAATTTCCTTAACATGATCCTCAGTGGTTCCGATAATCCAGTCAGAGTATCCAATGCTATAGCAACTACATTCAAGATAATGAGTACGATTATAAAATAATCGAACAATAAGTTTATTTTAGAGCCATGAGAACCTTTTTCGACGAGGTTGTAGATTTTTTGCTTTATCATGATAAATAAATAGTTACTCAATTAGAAATACCCGATTCTCTTCAATCTTTGCAAAGCCGCGTTGCACAGCCTTACTTATTCCTTCAATCATAGATGATTCAACATTACCTCCAATACGATTGAAACCAAATATCCGAGCAGCTTCTTTAATAAGATCTGATCTATCGAGACTGATCATATTTTCAAGAATTTCATGTATTGCATTTGATACTTCTTCCGGCGAAATATCAGAAGCATCACGTCTCTGAGATTCAAGTTCAGAAATACGGTATTGAGAATAGGATTCAGGGTTTTGATTTGCATTCCAATAAAATCTTCTTTCATCACCGGTAAATTTTATACCCATTTGGCTAAAAAGTGAATTGAAATAAGCATCAATTCTTGAACCAAGACGACTAATAGACCAAGTTGCCAAAACTCTACGACATAATAATTCTTTGCTTATTGGAGCTTCTGTTTGGAGAATTGAAAGAACATCATTACTCACTGTTTCTTTAAAGTGAGGTAAGCTAAGCATATCAGATTGAGGAGTAAAACTATGCATTGGTAGGCTGAGTAGAATGTAATTAGCTTTATATTTTGATTTTTGAGAAATGCTATCATTAACGATGGCCTGATAGTTAGGTGTTTGAGCTTCACTATTTTCTTTAACTTGTTGAGTCTCTAATTTAACGGGCGTTGTATCATTATTGCTTACGTTCTGAATCGCCTGTTTTATTTCCTTTAATACTTTATCCTTATTATCCCACCAGTCGCAAGACCAGACTTTATGAATGTTCCACCCTAATAGGTTGAGCACTTCTGACTGAATTATTTCCCTGTCTTTCGCGGTTTTTAAATCTCTATAACTCTGACCATCGCATAACACTCCAAGTTTATATTCTGATGGAACGTTGGGATTTGTTATTCCAAGATCAATTTTAAAGCCCGAACTACCTATATTTGTTAGTACGTTAAACCCATCTTCTCTCAGGCTTTTTGCTAATTGTTCAGTAAAACCAGATCCTTGCGTTTTCCCGCTCTTATTAACTATTGACAATGAGTTTTTCCCTTTTTCAGCAAACTCAAGAAATGCTTTGAACGCAGCTACTCCTAATGATGATGTGCGAGTAATATCTATTTGTTCAGCTTTTAGTGTAGAAAAGACTATCATTTCATACCTAGCGCGAGATACTGCAACATTTAGTCGACGCCATCCTCCCTCTCTGTTCAAGGGACCAAAGTTAAGATTGACTTTGTTCTCTTTATCTGGTCCATATCCAACTGAGAATAAAACCACATCTCGTTCGTCGCCTTGAACATTTTCGAGGTTTTTAATGAATATTGGTTCAAGTGCTTCTGTTGCAATTATTTCTAAATCAGGTCTTTGTTTGAATGCTTCCGTCAACATGTCATCTATCAGGATCTGCTGAACTGAGCTGAATGTAACTACTCCAATACTCTTCTTTGAAAGAAAAGGGTCAGAAAGTCTTTTTAATATTTCCTCAATTACAGCTTTGGCCTCAAAACTGTTCTGACGAGTTCTACCTCGGTCATAATATCCTGGAATTTGATTGAATTTAACTTTGGTTATCAGGTCGTCAGGTGAAGGGAAAGTCAATAAAGTATTATCGTAAAACTGAGAATTACTGAAAGTAATAAGACTTTCATGTTTACTTCGATAATGCCAAAGTAAATGTTTTGAGGGTAGAGACAATGCAAGGCAGTCATCCAAGATACTCTCCATATCTTCCTTTTCTATATTTTCCTCATCTATATTGTTTGTTGAAAAGAAATTGGTTGGTGGCATTTGCTTCGGATCGCCGACTACAATTAAATTATTTCCTCGGGCAATAGCGCCAACAGCTTCACTTGTTGGCATCTGAGAGGCTTCGTCAAAAATAATTAAGTCAAATTTAAAATTATTAACATCTATGTATTGTGCCACAGATATGGGACTCATTAACATACATGGACAAATTCGTGTAATTAGAGTAGGAATTGTATCAAATAATTTTCGAATACTCATACCCCTTCCTCCATTCCGAATATTACGCTGTAAAATTCCAATCTCAGAACTTTGTGCAGCCTCCTGACTGAAAAAAGGAACCTTAGATGCTAGTTTCTCATACAATTCATCTTTTGTGAGCTTTTCAAAATCCTTGCTGAACTGACGGTATTTCCGAATCTTATCTTCAAAAAGTTTTCCATTAAAGGAAGATAATTGATCATCCTGTTCGATTATATATTCAGCACAGTTTTGAAACAAGTTTTTAATAAAAAAGGATACAATATCTCCTCCTTTAATGTTCCCTTTTTCGAAATGATGAACAAGCTGGTCTAAACCCGCTTTTTTGACTTTATTTTTGATTTGATTCCAGCCAACCCAATCACGTAATGACTCAATGCCGACTTTCCAATTATTACAATGTTGTAGAAGATTTTCGACAAAGATTTCATTAATAAGTTCAAGCCTATCAAAGTCAATAATTAGAAGATCAGATAGTTTATTTTCAACTTCAAGAATATGTTTAAGACAATCCTGATAGTTTATAAGTGTGGATTTGTGCACTGAAAGGAACGCTTTGTGGCCTTCTTTAAGGTTTATACAAAGAGCTTGTCTTAACGTTGTGACGTTTACAGAATCACCAGTAAATGATATCAATGAATTATTAAGATTCAAGACATCGTTACAAACGTTCTTAATTTCTGACCAGTCTCCGTCTCCTTCTTGCCATCTTAAGCCTAGAATAGGAGCAATGAAGGCACTATGAATATTGATCTGATTTTGTTCTTTCTTATATTCAATTATATCATTAAATATTGTTTCTATGCTCGTCTTGTCGAACTTCTTGTTTAATGAAAGATTCTTCAAGAAGTTGATTATTTTATTTTGACCTATAAATTTAGGGATAAACCATTTTCCTAAAGTATCACGCCATTCAGCTTGAATCCTTTCTATATCTATATCTAAAATGTCCCTTTTGAAAGTTCTAAGTAATGATTCTCTAATTCTGTTACGATTGATCCCATTTTGAGAGATATTAACTATCACTCTCAGAGATTCATCGAGATTATTTAAGTTTAAAAGTGATGATGGTATATCTTGTGCGGAAACCAATAGGCTGCAAATCTCATTCACAGCATTGACTTGAGATCTGTGTTTTAATGGTGAGTTATAATTAAATAAATTACAAACCTCAACCAAACTATTTTTCAACACTTTTAGGGCTTCTAAGTACTCTATAATTACTACACTTGCTGTCGTTTTGGTTTGCGATGAATACGATTCTGTATTAATTTCTTTTAATAAATGATTATGTGGTTCACCGCACATTATTCCTGCGGCTTTTAATTCTTCGGCAAGTTCTGTCCATATTCTAACTTGTTCTTTGGTTAGGGAAGCGATTATCGCTTTTTCAAACTTTATATTAGAAGGATATTCCGGAAAAGTAGAATACCCGGAAAATGCCTCAAACAAAGAAAATCCAAATGGATACTTTTTATGAAGAGCTTTGACATATCCGTTAAGTTCTTTTCTAACCTGAAATATTCTTTCTGCTTCAGAATTGAAGTCTTCAGGTGGTGCTTTACGAAAGATTTCAGTCGTTTTTTTCAATTGTTCCAACAAAGCCGACTTTTTGGATTTTCTGGAATGCAATTCCAGACAGAATGGAGCAATACCAATAGCTTCGAGTCTCCTTTGAACAACTGAAAGAGCTGCCATTTTTTCGGCTGCAAACAGAACTTTTTTTCCATTATATAGCGCATTAGCAATGATATTGGTAATTGTTTGAGATTTTCCAGTCCCAGGAGGACCATGTAAAATGAAACTTTTGCTTTGGCCAGCTGCACTAATTGCCTCAAATTGAGAAGAATCAGCATTAATAGGCAAAATAATATCTGTTGGATGATACTTCACATCTAAATCTTCAGAAGAAAATTGATTTAATTCGACATCCCATTGTGCATTGCCCGAAATAAGGCTCGAAACAATTTTGTTTTGAACTAATTTATCAGAATTGTTGTGGATGTCATTCCACATTATGAACTTGTTAAAGGAAAATATACCCAGTATAGCTTGTTCTTCAATATCCCATCGGTTTTGAACCATGATGGCTTGTCTAATTATGTTAAAAATTCTTTTAACATCTACTCCGCTTTCATCTATTGGCAATGGATCAAGACCTGGAATGTTTATTTTAAAATCCTGCCTAAGCATTTCAAGAAGCGTGATATTCATCAATGTATCTTCTTCTCTGCTTCGAATAATAAATCCTTTAAGCGCTGATTTTCTTATAATATCTACAGGTAATAGTAACAACGGGGAAAATCTTGGTTGTTCACTAACTGATGTTTCATACCACTTTAAAAGTCCTAAACATAAATACAAAGTATTTGCCCCATTTTCTTCCATTGACAATTTCGACGATCTATAGACGTTAGTAAGGCCTTTAACAAGATCTACTTCAGGAAGATAAGTCCTAAGTCTCCGTTGCGATAACTCGTTTTTAACTAAATCAATTATTGGATCTGTCTGATTTAAAGCTTGATAAACTCCAGCCATCCTTAAGGGATTTTCCCAGTCAGTAGGCTTTGGTAATAATTGAAACTCTTCACCGGCGGCTAATGCATCCTCAAGTTTGTTAAGACTAACTGAAATTAATTGAATAGTACTTCTTGTTATTCTGGTATTCAGCAAATTATTTCGGAGGCTGAGATCTAAAAGTTTACGTTCCCAGAGCTGTTGTTTTGAAAACTCTTTTTCCTTTTGATCCAAATTGTTATCAGAGAATATTTCTTCTGGTACAGTGCTGAAAGTAACAGACTTCTCTTCATTATTAAATTCCCATCCAAGATCGGTTTTGACTCTTTGTGGAAGCGGTCTAATACCTGCAAACCTGGATCGTTTTACATCAACAAATAATATAAAATCTTCACTTTTTGCTAAATGGTAATTAGCAGATCTAACTGCATCATCAAAGGCATTTGTATTTCCAAAATTCATACAAGTAGCTTCTACTAATAGAATCTCATTAATGCCATCGGCTATCCTTTTTGATAAGAGGGAAGGATCATCATTAATGCTATCAGGAAAAGAATCATCAATAAGCCACCCACCTGCAAAGGCATGTCCTTTAATAAATACAACAATTGAATTAATTCCTATTGCTTCCAGGCAAGAAGAATAGATTAATGACAAATCAAGACAAGTGCCTA
The DNA here is from genome assembly GCA_003141415.1 of Bacteroidales bacterium. Taxonomy (GTDB): domain Bacteria; phylum Bacteroidota; class Bacteroidia; order Bacteroidales; family VadinHA17; genus LD21. The sequence continues at coordinate 8,741 of PLLX01000217.1, read as the reverse complement.
GTTTGTGATTCAATAACATATCAATCATCCTGATCCTTTGTCCAGAATCTTCGAAGCTTGCTGGTGAAGTGCAATATACTATACCAAGTTCTCTGACTGATTCAAACACTGCAGCCATTTGTTTTTTGACACGATCGGGATTTCTACTTTGATATTCATCAAGAGATGGATTACCTGTCCACTTGTTTAAAATTTCAGAGGCTCTTGAAATAATTTTGGATATCTGTGGATTATTGGGGGTAATAAATGAGGAAATTGTCTCAGGTAAAATGGAAAGTCCTTGCCATTGATCAAACGCTAAAACATCAATTAAATAATCATTTTTAAAAAGAACAATATCTTCACTTTGAATGGTTAGTTTTATTGAACCAGATATTCTTTCAGTAAGTTCAGAAAGAAATTTTGGTGAAAGTCTCAGATCAAAATTATTTATCTGAAGTGATTCACCGGCTTTAAGTAACAATATTTTTGTTGATACGGGATTCCCAAACTCAGGTTCAAAATTTAAATCAACATTAATATTTTGAATATCATTTTCTGTTGAATTATTGATAAGGAATTTTCGAATTACAGGTATGTGATTTTGTTGCATTGCAAAACTAATTACCTGAGAATAAATGAAATCAACTTTTAGATCTTGCTGCAGTTGGGTTTCCATATCTAGATTGTATTTAATGAATTGCCTACCTAAATAAATTTGTTGGTGTATAATTGATTAGAATTGGAACTTAAATTGCCATAACACTTGTCTAAGATAGCATTTACTTTTTGACTTAATTTTGATCAAATTGTTTCATGGATAATTTTTATTTTACTCGCCATTTTTTCTATTTCTTCAATTCCGGATTCGTATGATTTTGATTCAGAGAACTTCATCTGAAGGTAGTTCTTTACCGATAATATATTATGAATAACCTTTGAAATTCGTTTTTCCTTTGAAGAATTACTTTTCAAAAATTCAATTTCATCTAATTGTTCTTCAAAATATCTTTTAAAGCCGTTTATTAGTGAAATTATGCAATAGACTTCTAAATCAAAACTATGAGGACTTGTAAGTTTCGATATATCAGATTCACCTGGAATACGATTAAAGTATCTTACACTATAGTCGTCAATTGCTAATTGTGTCAAATTTTTGTAGTCTGGATTATTAATAAGACTTCTTAATCTATCAGTCACAGTTTCAAAAAATTCGATTCGGCTTTGAATTGTCTCAATATTTTTTGAATTGTTAAGAATGTACAATGTTTCCAAAAACTGAATCGATGAACTTCGGATTGTAGTTGCATAAATGCTGTCCATAAGGATTATGTTAAGTTTTGTAACCGTCTAGATATCATAAAGTTCATTGAATAAAAGGTGTAGAATAAGTTTTTATTTGGAGGATTGTCATTGTTTAGTAGTCAAGCAAAGGCAAAAAAACATGTATTTGGCGGTATCAGCTGCCTCAGGTATTAATTTTGTCAGTCCGGTAGACGGGCAGGAGTTGTAATGCTATGATAAAGTTGTCAAGTCCCTCAGTATGGCTTCATATGGCCCCAAAATGAGTAACTTGTTAAAAGCTTAAATTTCAACGCTTTAATAAAGTAGTTACTTAAGGGATGGCAAAGACCCGGTAAACGGGAAGGTTTTTTCGTGTCATGATAAAGCTGTCTAAACGGCGGAGTTCGGGTAGACAAAAAAGCATGTGTTTGGCAGCAGCGAAGGCAGTCGCGTGGCGGCTGCCAAACTCTTGCTTGTGTGTTGGGAGTCCTGGCACATGTATGAAAATTTTGGCTTTTTCAGTTATATGTAGGGTAATTGTCAATCTAGTCTAAATGTCAGGTGGTTATAACCTTACATATAACGGCCCGGTGGTTTAATGAGGTACCGTCCGTGTCAGGGTTGGCATGCGTTTTTGCAAAGTCCCGATAACTGAACGAGCGTTTGGTGTCATGATGAAACTGTCCAGATGGCGTGGTCCCGATAAATGGACAGGATTTGTCATGTCACGATAAAGTTGTCAAGGTGGAGTGGAAAAACCATGACAACTGAGCGTCAGCTTGCAGCCCTATTGACTTTGTCTTGGCAGCAGGAACAGTCCGGGTGCAACTAAATTTGATAAGTAGGTTAAAATTTTCTCTCATAGACTTTTGAATGCGAAGATAAAATAGTCCGGGTTGCAAAAGGCAATTAATTAAAGCACCGACCGAGTTAGGCACTGGGCAATTGTTTTTAAAGTCTTGGATTTAATTACAATTCTACTGTATATATCCACGATTTTGCATAGCCTCTTGTAGTTTCACGCGTGTACCTCCTACAAAATGGAAAGATTACACTCATAGGTTCATAAATTCCTTCGTAAATGTAGTATAAAGCAAATCCGAGCGTTTGAGCTTTTGTCGATAATGGACACAAATATATATTTGTTAGACTGGATATTTTATTCTCTTTCTTAATATATTCCGATATGAGTTGGGCAGTGATAAAAGGATCATTAGCTGGTGCTAAAATTGAATTATTGGAGTCTAAATAGTCAAACTCACCTGTGTGACTAGATTCTTCTGCTTTATAGGCATTGAGAATATTTTGCTGGAACATATCTGGTTGGAGAGAAGGAAATCCAAATAAGAGGACCTTTCTTGCATTGGCTTTATTTTTTGCAACATCAGATATCCTTTTACTGTCATACCCAGCACCGATAATTAATACATCATTATTTGTTTCTGGATTATGTATGCCTTCACAACCAATAATTTGCTTTACTTCAAGTAAAATATCACTAAAACTTGTATTTTCTGATTTAATATACATTTCAGGATCTGAGTATAAAAGATCAACCTTTTTTATCTTCAGTTGAGCCAAATACCTAATCAAGAAAACAATATATTGTCTCATGAAGCCTGTTATATCGATGCATACTTGTTTGTTAAAGAATCCATCATTAATAAGTCTATTAAAATACTCTCTTAACTCGCTCTCATTATTTGCTTCCGAAAATATGATAATATTTTTATGATCAGGTATTTCAATTTGAGTGTATTCATATTCTGGTAAAACAAGCCAGTGTTTTTCATTAGATTGAATGCATTTGAATACCTCTTTTACCCTATGGCTATCATTATAAGCTGAAATAAATAGATCATAATGAATATTCTTCATTAACTCTAAGCTCTCAATTTTTCGTTTATAAAATATCGAATAATCAATTTTTGGCATATCTTGATATTATCTAAATGGAAGTTTTAGTGACTCAATATGAAAAGGAGCATTGCATTCAGATTTTCTTGAATTTAGAATTTTATTAAATTCTTTTTCGTCATCAATCTCAAAAATGGCCATGGTTTCATTCTTGTTAAGTCTTATTACGCCACGTCTCTGTAAAGACAACTCCCATACTGGTGCAATTATTCCGTTAATTTGAAAAGTAAGATCTTTACGATTAGTGTTTTTATCTCTTCTAGGATTTACTGGAATTAAGTAGGAATACTGCTCAAGATAATCGATAACTTTTTGAGATTCAGCATTTAAATTGGACATACTAATTGAAAATGTTGATATAGAACATTCAGGGGGTAAATCGCTGAATCTTAATTCTTGCAAGAATCTGCCAATTCTATCGATAGACCTACGAACTTTTGATGGATCATCACAGATTACTCTAGCATCATTCAAAAACCAATCACTGGCATCTTTTAATCCATTTATCTGAGATTCTATACTTATTTTATTATTCCCAATGAACGGTTCTTCATTATTAAAACTTGACCATCTAAATATGTGTTTGAGAATTATCATTAGGTTCTTTGGTATGCCTGCAGACATTTTTACAAATGTTGTAAAGCCTGTATACAATATATTGGAATATATTTCTCTATATAATTGATCAATAATATCAAACTTATAATATTCAAGAATATTTGCGTGCTCAGATTCACTATTTTTTGTGTCAAAATACAGTTTACAATCCTCCCTAATCTTATTGGACGTTAAAGCAAGATCTTTATTTCCCTTTTTCCAGTGCCGATAAAATATGAGGACATTGGTTCTTTCTAGAATAATGTCTTTTTCAAAGATTAGATTTGAGATTATTTCAGTAATCGTTTTGGGAGGAAATCCATTAAGCCTTTTTTCGAGATCTTTAAAGTACTTTTTGTCTTCCTGAGAAATATTTGTTTGTTGAATATTTGATTTTTCAAAATATTTATTGAAATCTCCATCGTCAACCTGGTAACCGTGTTTATATAGTCTTTTAATACATATGTCTGAGACAAACTTATTGTAGTCAGATTCTCTGTCTCTAAAAATTTTGTCTATATTATAACTTTCATATTCAGAACCTTCTTTAAGTTCTTCCTCAGCACTAAAAGTTTTGAACGTACGTAAGCCATATAATCTTGCACCAACCTTAAAGGTAACTGGATCCTCCTTTTCTCTAATCAATGTATTAAAATACTGTTGCTGATACTCTTTAAGGTTTTCAAATTCATCAATGAGATACAAGAATTTTACATGTTCAAAGTGTGCAATATGCTGGATTAAAATTTGTGGTAGTCCAAATATCAATCTTCCAGGTGAAATAGTAATTTCAATATTTAATTTTGTCCCACCAGTGAGTCTGTAATTATTAATTTCGTAATCAACTTTTTTTTGTAGTTCTTTCAAATGACTTGCAAGAAGATCTAAATTTACAATTGACTCTTTGTTATCCACTTTATCAAATTGGTCCAATATTTCTTTAGTGATTTCTAATTCGTTAGTATTTGATGAATTGTGTTTAAAAACACCCATTTTCCTTATATTATTAAGGAGTAATTGAGCAAGCCATAGTTCCATATAATATGAGAAAAGATTTTTCCATATTTCTTTTGATAGTCCCGAAATTGCGAATCTATCTGAATTCAAACCACTACATCTCATGTAAATACCAATGTACCCATCCTTAACTATTCCTTCTAATAAGTCTTGGTTGTTGAATCTTAAGCTTTGAAGACTGAATGAAAAATATCTCATTATGTGAGTTTTCCCACTTCCTTTAGCACCTAAAATTATCATAGGCATTGGTGAAGTAGGTTTAATAATATCTGTAAATCCTATATTTGGTAAATCGACCCAATAATTGAATATTTGCTCATCACTGTAATCGACTGCCTTAGTAATGTTAAAAGGATTCGTATTCATGACTCATAAATTTTATTATAACGTCTGAAAATTGGATACCATGCAATTTCTTCTTCATCGTACCAAAAAATTGGAATTGAATTATCCGGTGTGTTGTGGTGGAATCCAATTAATAATTGTCCGTCTTTGTAACCATATTTGTATTGTCTAGATAATTCATCAATTTCTTTTGCATCTTTTCTAGGAAAATCTTTTTTAAGAATCGACTTCATTAATTTTTCACCACATACTCCAATAAAGTCCTTAGCAAAATTGATATCTATTTCCTTAGGACAATTATTAAAATATCTTGAATCTTTATCGAAGCATTTAAATGAATTATTTAGTTCAAAAACAGCATCAACCTTGTCAAATAAAGTTTCATTTATAACATTGTTTTTACCTTCTTTTGTAGTAAAGAGCATTAAATAAAATACCTTAATATTTTTGTTCATGGATTTAATGAGCTCTACTATTAGTTTAGAATATGATTTTGCTTGATCACCAGATCCACAGAAATCATCAATAAATACATAATACTTAACCTCAGGATATTGAAAATCATATCCTGTTTTAGTCTGTACAAAAATATCATGAACATTAATGAATAGTTGTTTTGATAGGTTATTTTCTTGTCTGAAATAGTATAATAAATGAACTCCACTCTCGGAAGGATTTCCAACACCAATGAATTTTGTATCCAATAACTCTTCGGCGTATTTTTTTTCAATATAATCAAGATCAGTTGTGTCGCTATTATCTCGTCTTATTTTAGCAATTATGGAATATTTGAAAAGGTCTCTGTATAAAGACTTTAGCAATACCCGCATTTGCATTGGATTAAAATACATGAAATGAGACAATAAAAATAAAGCATGTATTTGCTCTTCAGGATTCTTAAAATTACTTAACCAAGATTTAATGCTTGTCGCATTTGCTCTTTTGTCCCATGTTGTTTCATTAAGGACTTTAAGTTTCTTATATAACTCCTTTTCTAATTCATTTTTTGAAATACTAATATCCATTCTCTTGTTATTATGTTAGCAGATTTATTGCGTTTAGTCATTAATCCATATGATTTAATATCATCAACTAATCTTAGTATTACTTTTGCACCCATGTTCTCTAAAATATTTTGTAAATATTCTTGAGTATGGAATTCATTTTTACATACATGATTGTTAGCTGCTACGATTACAAATATTCCATTTTTCTTTAAAACCTTATAACTTTCAGCTAGAGCATTCTTCATTTCCAATATATAATTGCCCGCAATATGTGCTCTAAGTGGGTTAATTTTAAAAACTTTATACAAAATTTTATCGGCATCTGGAATATCAGTAGGTAAAAATTTTTTGTGTTCATTTGTTTTATAAGACTCCCTACCTATGGAAGAACTATCTAATTCTCTTAATTCAATTATGTTAGCAAGTCCAGTCCAGCCTAAATTAAGGCTTGAAGATCTAATATATTTTTGAGCTCCGCTATATGGAGGAGAAGTTATAATCAAGTCAATACTTTTTTTGCATAATCCAGGATATTTTGAGTTTTCTGGAGTGATTAGATGTTTGGCATCATTTGATACAATCTTTGAAGTTTTATCACTGTCGATTAGATTTAAATTCTTAATTCTTTTTACATTCTCCCTGAAAATCTCTGCAAATTTTTCTTTTACATCTAACTCTTTTAATGCTTTCAAAATTTCCTTATTCTTCTTTCTAAACGGGTGATTCGGAGGATAATGGTCAATTTTAATTCTTACCGGCACCGAAACTCTTGGATCTGCAAGGCTGACTTTACGGACACAGTTAGAAAAACAAACTAAAAAGAAATCTTTATAATCCTTCTCATCAATTCCCATTATTGCATTATAAATCTGTAATAATTGTGATTTAATATTAGGCAAAAACCAATAGTCCAAATTCACAACTTGAGGAAAAATGTCATTTGAGATGCTCTTAGTGTAAAGATTTTCGAATATAAAATATAGTTTTTCTTCATCGTATCTATTTGTTTTTACTCTTGAAATTAATCTTGCTAATGGATTAGAATCAGCTCCAAATGAGTTTCGATCAGCTAGATTAGCCTCCAGTAGAACAGTTCCAGATCCACAGAAAGGGTCTAAAACATTATCGCCAGGTTGAGAAAAAATATTATTGTTTAAAAAGAAAAATGGTATATGCATTAGAAGTTTTGCAGGATAGGGATGAATAAGATGGCTAAATCTATCAGGATTATTTAGTTTTGGTAAAAGCTCACGAAAGCTTACCTCGATTGGTATTGATTTTTTTGCGTATCTATCAATGAAATGACTTAGTGTATCATTTATAGTATCTATGCAATTGACTTGTATCATTCTATGAATCTGGTTTTTATACAAAAGAGATAAGTAAATCTTTTATCTTTAAATATTTAAGTATAATTAGTATTTATTTTGATAATATGTAAATCTTTTTCTATTAAAACTTAATCAGGTAGAAGTTTCGCCTGGTGCCTAACTCGTTTATTACGTTTGGAAACCAGAATTTTAAAACGACCGTTCGTCAGACATAGTTATGTCTGTTACTTATATCTGACAAACGCTTTTCTCATGAAAATTAGGCTGATCTTTATAAAGCGCTGCTCCGTCGGTCACAGAAGCATTTCGTCAACAATCCGCTATATACTCAACAAAAAAATGCTAATGCCTGACTCTTCACAATCGATATGAAAGTTAAACAAAAAACAGGAATGGATATATAGAATTGAATGAATTTTAGTATAAGGGCCCCGGCGGGAAATAATATACCAACCGGGACGGAATTTTTATTCGTAATCAAGAATCTGATTAAGCTACTATGCACTTGGTGTATGGTCATAGCGATGATCATCTCTGTCTGAATTGTTGAAAATAAGATATAATATCCAGATAATAATGCAGATAAATATGATAGTCCTCATTTTTCAATGATTTTAAAGTGATAGAAAATTTAAAGTTGGTTGAAAGGCTACCCAAGCTTGTAAGCCTGGGTAACCGGAATTATTACTAAAGACCAGGATCAGTATCTGAAAATGATTCCGAAAAATCAGATTCAGAGAGCTGGATCATGTCCCAGCATGAAGGGCAAGTGTTAACATTATCAGAAGAAATAAATCCTTCCGCAATCAGGTCGAGAGTATCATCGTATGGGCAAAAGAATTCACCACAGAAACGGCATTTTAAATTCATAATTTTATTTTTTTAGTGATATATTTTACATTTTGACCTAAAGGATCCCTTGATCCGCAAAGCTGAAAAATTCTCCATCCATTGTTAGAATAATGTGGTCTAAAAGTTGTATATCCATCAGATTACCAGCTTCTTTAATCTTTTGTGTGATCTTTGAATCAGATTCAGATGGATTTAGATTTCCGGAAGGATGATTGTGACATACAATGATCCCAGATGCATTAGCTTTAATAGCTGCCTGATATATCAGACGAACGTCCGTAACAGTCCCGGATAAGCCTCCCTTTGATACAGGAAATATGCCCAGGACTGAATTTGATCGATTCATGAGCAGAATTTTAAATTCTTCCGTATGATCTATTGAATCCAGATCCCAATTCTCCATAAATATGTC
>PLLX01000153.1 GCA_003141415.1 Bacteroidales bacterium | reverse complement strand
TTATCAGGAATAGAATATTTTAACACGAGGTTTACAATATTGATATGCTTTATGCTGTCAATGTAGTTTTCTGCCTGAGTTGCATATGTCTCCAGTTGCTGTGATTCTTCCAAACTGAAATTACCTCCATGGTTTATACAGTAACTGACAATAGGCGTCCAGTTGCTGACATTTTTTTTCTGTGAAATCTGNNTTTCCCTCGGTGAGTAATGCCTGTCGTGTAAGAGTATCATTCAGCGGGTAATTATGACTTCCGTCAACATCAATAAAACCTTTTATCATATCCTGGTAACCAGGCCTGGTTATAAAATCAGCAGCTAAAAGGCCCCCGAAGCTGTGTCCCAGTAAAAACAAACTCATATCCTGCCCATACCTGAACTTAAGTACTTCTATTACCTTTTTCAGATCATCAACCATCTGATCAAGATGAAGGTTTCCGCCATTAACTGTCCCCTGTGATGCCCCGGCATTTCTTTGATCCCAATAGACCATTGCATATTTATCCCCGAGATGCAGACTGATATATTTTGTGTCATAGAAATATGAGCTTACTCCAGGTCCGCCGTGAATAAAAAGGATGAAAGTTTTGTTTGCAGTATTTCCCTGTACCAGGACCCGCATCGAGGCTCCTGCATTTTCAACATAGAACGCTTCGGAAACGTTCCCGGAAATAGTAATTTGCTCTTTCTGGCATCCTGCAAACAAAAGTATTAAGCTTAAGAAAACTACCTTTCTCATTATTATTTTGATATTGAAACAAGTTCCTTTTTTATATTATTTTTTGACCATCCCGGTGAGTAACGGATTCCAATTTCAAGTACCGGCCTGAAGTAGATTGTACTGTTATATGGGAACATAGATATGATGTTCAGCTTTGCCACAGTCGAAAATGGCAAATGCTTCACCATTGAAAAATCATAACCAAATCCTCCGCCTATTGTAAAAAGAGCATAATTATAACCTGCTAGCTTAATAACCGATATATTTCCAGCATCATCCACTTTGTAAGTTGTTCCTCCCAGAAAAGTCCGGCTAAACCCAGGACCAACGGAAAACTCGGAAATAAATCCTGTGTATCTGGTTCTTCGCATCACCCATTCGGCCGTCAGGTATAAATTATCGTGGAAATCAGGGTGATGGTACCAGTTTAAATTTCCAGAAATAAACCTTTCTTTTTTAAAATTTCTGACAAGTTTCTGATTTTTTAATACTCTTTCGTTTATTTGGTTAAGCGTATACTCAATGCCTGTGCTCATACCAGGATATATGAGAGAACTATTGTAAGAAAGCTTAAGATTAAAGCGATTGGCGGATGAGTGATTAATTGAGTCACATTGAGCCTGACATAAGGAACAATAGAGTAAAGCTAATATGGAAATTCCGGTTTTCAGCATGTCCTTCCAAACCCAAATTTAGTGATATTTCAAACTTCAAGTTTAATTATTCACATATCTCATCAAAGTGATTGATATCTTTGTGTTACTTTGTGATGTACTGTGGCTTAAAGTTAAGGATTTATATCAGTTCGACCGACAAATTTGAGCACTCGCCACTCTACAAGGTAATTGTATATGCGGCCAGATCCTATGGATTAACCGGGTCTCCTGTTCTCAAGGGGATCATGGGTTACGGAGCAAGCAGTGAGATTTATAGTAACAAACTCTGGGAGATTTCAGAAAAAATTCCCCTTGTAATAGAAATCATTGATGAATCTCATAAGATAGAACCGTTTCTTGAACATATCAATCCATTTTTTGAAAAGGCAGGCAAGGGCTATGTTATCACACTGGATGAGACTACAGTATTAAAGCATAAAACAGGGAGCAAGAAATAATTTGAAAATTATCAAATTTTCAAATTGATAAACATTTTGATAGCCTGATACCCAAAGTAACATCCGATAAAACATAGGAAAGCGCCCAGGCTTTTGACAAAGGCCGAAATGATCTTTATGTTTATTCTTTTACGGAATCGGACTATCAGGAACGTAAGAAGGTAAAACCAGACTATACTGCCGACAGCGATGAAGAAAGCATAGCAAATGCTTATCATCAAATGAAATGATGCAGGAAATATAGTTTGATCAACCTGATGATCTCTGATCTTAAGCATCGGAATATTATCAAGCTTTTTAATTGCTGAATCATGATGGCTTTCTATTCTTTTGCCCTCAATGTTGCCGATTTCTATTGCATTCTGATCAATCTTAATGGCTAAACCTCCGGTATGAAAACCCAGGGCAGCTATAAAAGAGATCACTAACAATGAGGATGTTAACCATCCAATAAATAAAGTGGGATTAAGGAAGTTTATCATAAAGCCGGTATAAAAGGCTCCTCCTTCTTTCTTTTTAATCTTCCCGGAAATATGTATTTGGTCCTCGAGATGCTCAATGTCTATTTTTGTCCTGAAAATCTTGTATCCCAGAAATACGAGTAATAAAGAACCAAACGCAAAGATATAAGGTATGATCGGTTTGTAGAAAGAATACAATTTGGTCAGACCGAATACGGCGATGAATACATAAATGAAATCACCCAATGAAGCACCTAAATTGAAAAGGTTACAGTAGCGTAGTCTTCCTTTAAGTGCATTGGAGGTAATCATGATACTGACCGGGCCGGCGATAGGCATTGAAAAAAAGAATCCAGTTAAGAAACCGGCAATTGACATGGTTAAGATACTTTCTATCATGAAATCCCTTTATTTTTGATTTAAATGATTTAAGACAAGTTCTTCAGCTGTAGCTAAATCTTCTTTATTATCAATTTCCATGCAAAAATATTCTGTCGTATCAACAATATAAAGATCATTGCCCGCAAGTTCCTGGAATGCTGATTCGTAAAACTGATTAACTTTCTTTTCAGTCACCACTTTCCGTTCAAGTATGTTGTAAAGTTCGGTCAGCGCATCTCTTCCAAAGACTTCTATCCCAATTGACTCGCCTTCTGCTTCAGTCAGATTTACCTCTTTGCTTATCTCAACAACCCGTCCCTTTACATCTGTTTTAACTTTTATCTCCTCATAGTGTACATCATGCCGTTTCAGGGCGAGGCAATTTTTATATCCTGAGTTTAGAAGTTTTGTGATAATCCCTTTATCGAAAACAATATCACTATCCATCATCATCATATCATCACCCAGAACTGCATCTTTGGCGAGCCATAAGGAATAAATATTGTTGGTAGATGCATAGAACTTGTTATATATAATGGTAATCTTCAATTTCGGGAATCGTTCCCGAAGGAACTCTCTGATCTTATCCTCAAGATAGCCGGTAACTATTATTATTTCTGAATCATTGGTTGCCAGAATGTTTTCAATAGTCATTTCAAGGATGCTTTTTTCACCTATTTTCAACAAACATTTAGGGTTATGATCAGTCAGAGGCTTTAACCTTGAACCAATTCCGGCAGCAAGAATAACAGTTTTCATTTTTTCGGCCTTTCGAAAGATTTATCAATCTGGTATTGAATTATCCGCAATAATACTGCAAGAATATTAAATCCGCCTATTACGATCCATAAAAATATATCAAAACGGCAGAAAAGTGAACAAAGAATCAAAGTTGTTATCTTAGCGGAAGGTCCCATAAATACCCAAAAACGGATTATTATCCGATTCTTGTTATAATAATTCTCAGGAGTGGTATTAATGAACTTTCCTCTCTTTTTCCCTGTAGTAAGATTTCTTTGTATTTGTGAATATGTCAAATATATAAAAACAATAGTTTTATAGAACCATTTGTTTTTTTGCTTTTTAATTATTTCATACTCATTTCTATATTCTTTCAACCCTTCATCAAAAGTATCTTCACGTTCCAATACTATATCAAGAAATCGCGTTCTGAAATAATCCACTAGAGATTCCTGAACAATTATACTTATTCCTGCCACGGCTATAAAAAACACCAGTGATGTAGGCTGTCCGGGTTTGTTAGAATAACCGATAACTATTCCTGCATAAATTGCGATAGCTGCTATGTAATCAGCTATCCCATCAAGAAGCCTGCCAACTGCTGTACTATTTTTTTTAATGCGAGCCAATTGACCATCGCTGCAATCAAGGATATTGAACAATAAATAGCATATTGCACCGACAATGCAAGTCGGATATGACCCGATTGAATAAATACAGCCTCCTAATATCCCCATTATCATTGCTGCTAATGTCAGATGGTCGGGTTTGATTTTGGTATGGTAAACCAATATTACCAGGAGAAAAGCAAGAGGTCTGTAGAAAATGAGATCAATAACTTCTTCAACCTCTGTCATTTTTAGAGAGTTTTTATACTCCCTGAACCAGTTCATGCTTGATTTCTTTACACATAAAAAAGCGTATCAATTTTAATAGCATGCAATTCTGAGGATGTGTTCCAATGGTAATCCGAATATGTCTATCCAGCCCTTCTTCATTCATGAATTTGACGATCATATTTCTCTCTGTCAGATATTTTTTTAACGGGTCCTTTATCTCAGAGGGTATTTTTACCAGGATGAAGTTCGCAAATGATCTGTAAGCTGTGAAGCCGGGCCACTGATTTAGCTCATTATATAACATTTCCATATCTGATGCCATTTTCATACTTATTGAATTATAATATTCAGGGGAATCAAGGGCAGCAATAGCAATTTTTTCTGACAGACGATTAAAACCAAGATACCTGGTACTTAATAACGAAATCCTGTCGTGATTATCACCCAGAAACGCAAACCCTGTTCTGATACCTGCGAGAGCATAGTATTTAGAAAAAGTCCTTATAATGATAAGGTTTGGGAACCGGTTAACCAACCCTACCGGATCAGTTTTATATGTCTCGTCAAATAATAAATATGCTTCATCAAGCACAACAATACTGTCTTTCATTTTATCAAGAACAAAATTCAATTGTTCTGTCTCAAGTCGGTTTCCGGTAGGATTATTCGGTGAACTGATAAGAATCAATTTAGGTTTTTGCTCATTATATACTTCTATCATACCTTCAATATCATAATAGAAAGTATCCACACCTTCGACTATAGGATATTGTATGCTTATACCTTCTGCATCATCAGCAATTTTTTTATAGTACCACCATGAATAGGATGGAATCATTATCTTTTCACCCTTATTTAGATAACATTGAACAGCCTGTTTCAATATATCTTCGCTCCCGTAGCCAAGGAGTATTTTCTTCTCCTCAGTACCAAAGTCATGAGCCAGTCTTTCGGATAATAAACTTTTAATCCCTCTGGTGAAATCCCGGGAATAGATGTTAAGAGTCTCCTCATTTGAATTCTGCAATACTTTAAAACATGCGGGAGATGGACCGTACTGATTTTCATTCCTGTCAAGGAAGATCATAGCTTTTTTATTAATGGTAACCATAAGTTACAATTTATTGATTCCATTTATCTTCTCGAACAAATATGGAAAAAAGTCGATAATAATAAAAATATTTTCGCTTTATTTTTACAAGTTAGATATTTCCCAGTACATGGATTTACATTTTTAATCAACTTTTAAACAAAGCAGCAATAAAAATCTGAAACTCATTAAAAAATAAAGTCAGTGTATTAAAAAATAAATTGTCTTAAAGTCCTGATCTCTTCAATCTATCTGTTGCATGAATCGTTAAAATGCTAAAATATTTTTCTTAAACTTCAACGCAACATTAACAAGTCCGATCATAACAGGAACCTCAACCAATGGACCAATTACAGCAGAAAATGCCTCACCCGAATTTATCCCGAAAACAGCTATTGCCACAGCTATTGCAAGTTCAAAATTATTGCTCGCTGCTGTAAATGAAAGGGTTACTGATTGTTCATAAGTGGCCCCTGCCCTTCTGCCCATGTAGAAGGAGAACAGGAACATAATAAGAAAGTAGATTATGAGCGGAATCGCAATTAAGATCACATCGAGAGGCAGTTTTATGATATATTCTCCTTTCAGTGAGAACATTACTAGTATAGTAAACAATAGGGCAATTAGTGTGAGCGGACTTATTTTAGGAATAAACCTTGTGTGATACCACTCCTTGCTTTTAACTCTTATTAATATAAAACGGGTCAAGAAACCAGATATAAATGGTATTCCTAAATAAATAAAGACACTCCTGGCTATCTGTCCGATTGTAATATTATCTACTATTGAGTTAGTTGGAACTCCGAACCATCCGGGTAATACTGCAATAAAGATCCATGCATAAACAGAAAAGAACAGGACCTGGAAGATAGAATTGAAAGCAACTAAGCCTGCACAATATTCCGAATCACCTTTTGCCAGATCGTTCCATACAATAACCATAGCGATACACCTTGCCAGGCCAATCATTATAATACCATACATATATGGCAGGTGCGAATTGTCTTTCCCGGGAAATAGTTTGAAGAATACAATTGCCAGAGCGAACATCAGAACCGGCCCTATTATCCAGTTTTGGATCAGTGAAAGACTCAGGATTCTGAAGTTCCTGAAAACAACACCCAATTCTTCATATCGGACTTTTGCCAGTGGAGGATACATCATAAGTATTAAACCGATGGCGATTGGTATATTGGTGGTGCTTTCCGGCGAAGATTTTAATGAATCCCAGAATGTTGCGATAGCAGGGAAAAAATATCCGGATAATACCCCGATAAACATTGCCAGAAATATCCATAACGTCAGAAAGCGATCGAAAAATTTTAGTTTTGGTTTCATCTTATGACAATTTGAAAATTCTCAGATTTTATTTTAGCAGCAGTTCGATTTTGACTCCGAACACCCACATGTCGGTTCAGAATTCCTGAGTATACCGTTAATAATACCTGCAGCGCAACCAACACCTGAATTGACAGTTATTGCCTGTACCTGGCAATTCAATGCACATGCACCACACTCCATACAATAATCTCTTCTTACAATATGTGCTTTCCCCCCTGAAATTTCAAAAACTTCGTGAGGACAAACTTTTATACACATTCCACACCCGTTGCAAGTAGCTTCACTCAGTTCAAGTGTAACTACATCAGGTAGATATACTAAGTCTTTCATACAACTATTATTAAATAAATTTCTCTACAACCTGTAAAACAATACCTGTAAGGGCAAACCCGATCTGAATGGGCACCGAGATCTTCATTTCTTTTTTCACTCCCGATAACGAAGTATAAGTTGATGAACCTGTAAAATTCATCGCCAGGAAGGAGGAAATCGTAGTAATAATGAGAAACCAGGAGAATATTTCAATAATATTATTACCTGCAAATTTCAATGAAATAAGAATAATAAAAACCAGTGACCCAGCATAAAATCCCTTTAACGAAAAATGTCTGGCGGGTAGATAGGGGAGTAATAATGGTGTAATTACAATTCCGGCAATATAGGCTAGAAATACTTTCAGAATTGCAGGTCCTCCATTCCCTGAAAAACCTTTGAATGAAAACCCATGACCGTTAAGGCCGGAAATCATAAAAAGAACTGCCATTGATATGAGAAGGTAATATTTCCCATACATAAAATCATTGGGAATGAGCTTTATCCGATCTTTAAACCCGAATGTGACTCTCCTCATTTCTTTGTCAGCTCTGTATCCGTCACCGATAAATTTTTTAATATCAGCTGCGCGAACCGGACCATAATGAACATTAAAACCTGTCTCTTCTTTAACCTTATAAGCGGCAACTCCTGTGCCCCCTAGTTGTGGAAGGATCAAGCGTTTGTGATTCACAACTTTTTCGAGTGCTACAATTCTTATTCTGTTTACAAGTTCCTTTGTACCAAAAGTACCTTTACCTGCAGCGCACCAGACATTTACGCCTTTAGTATCTAAAACCAGAATCCAGCCATTTACACCTTCAAGATTTTTACGCAGAGCATCGAACGAAAGCTTGTAGCTTGCAGTCACAAACACATCTGATTCCGGACCAGGATTACCTACTGCATACAACCCGGGACTGACCCTGTAATTATCACGGTTTATTCCCCAGCGTACCATAACGGCGCCCAGGAAATCTTTAAACCTTATTCTGGTGGATACGAACGGGATGCTAGCACTTGAGACAGAAACATTCTCTGTTAAAAATGAGTTTTTCATATCAAATTAAAATATTGTTGTAAAATTTGTAGAATGCAGATCTTATTTCATCTCTGATCCTATGGAATTCAGCCATAATCTGTTCTTCTGTTCCGTTGAATTTCGAGGGGTCGTCAAAACCCATATGCAAACGATGCTTTACTTTCCCAGGAAAGAGAGGGCATGTTTCGTTAGCATCATCACAAACGGTGATTACATAATCCCACTCATCATTAAGATACCGGCTGACATTTTTTGGTTTGTTCTGACTGATATCAATACCAGCTTCAAACATCACTTTAACTGCGATGGAATTGATTTTTGATGCCGGGATTGTTCCGGCAGATTGTACTTCAATCTTACTGTCGAATGACTTTAAGAAGCCCTGTGCCATTTGACTTCTGCAACTATTGCCGGTACATAAAATAAGTATCTTCATATTGTTTTCTATTTACAATCAAAGGTTGTGTCAAAATTGATCTCATTTATAAACTTCTCAGCCATTTTTTTCAGCTCCCTTATTTTCCCGGGGTCCAAACAATAGCAGGTTTTTGCCCCTTCTGTTGTACCCTGAATCAAACCGGCATTCTTTAATTCTTTAAGGTGCTGGTTTACAGTAGTTCTTCCAAGTGGCAACTCATCAGAAAGATCACCAGTGATGCAGGTTTTAGTTTCGGCTAAATATTTCAAAATGACCAACCGGGCAGGGTGTGCCAATGCTTTGAATAATACTGAACAAGCCTGGAGTTCGGAGTTAAAAAGTTCACTTTTTGAATATGCCATGATGTTCTTTTTTATGACGTAAATATACGTTAAATTTTAATATGACGTATATATACGTTAAATATTATCAATAAGTATCAGATATTAATTAAAATATCATATGAGATTCCTCGCTGGCTCAGGAATGACAAGTCACTTATAGCATAATGGGAATAAGCGGTGATTCACCTTACCTTTTGTTTTCTTTCTCGCAAGGGCATGGAATCGGTTTATACTTTTTAAGTTTATGCTGCGTTGCACAACCGGCTGCGAGGATAAACACCAAAAGAATAATAATCAATATGTTAGAGTGTTTATTCTTGATCAATCTCATGAAATTTATTTTTCTTAAGATAATAAACATACAAAATAATATCTCAGATGTTAAAAATAATTAATTAATCCAGTTCTGAGGTTTTAATCACCGAAAAGAAATACTTGAATAAAAAGAAAAGAAACAGATCTTTTATACCTTTCTGAACTCCTTAATATACTTTTTAATATATATATGCCTCTGCTTTGACTTATACTGCATTATATAACGTGGATGCTCCAATGGTATTATTTTGTCGAATAACTTTAGTTCATTATTTAATTGAACCAGGAATTTATGGTTCTTACCTGTTCCCAGGCAAAAACAGATATCCCTTTTAATACCAAATTCAATCTGTATAATTAAACTTTTAATAATAAGATCCATGACAGCTTCAGTGAGCTTTTTGCTGTCATAATAATTGTAATTGACACTCTTCCCTTTATTACTGATAGTTGTAAATCCCAGGGGACACACAGCGCTTATAAAAAACTTATCATAAAATTTCTCAACACCTCCAAATGCATCGATCATTTCATAAACATACACAGAAGATGTTTCGAATGTATCCACTTCAGGAATTGACAATCCACATTTATCAGAAAGTCTTTTACTGTCGTAAACGGAATTCCTGTAACACCTGCACCAAATCTTCCGGGGTTAATTCCCAGGATCAGATGTCTCGGATTATTGTCATTATAGAATTTATGATAGAACTGAGAAATAACAGGAAATATTCCGGGGTTGTCCCGGAATGGATTCATAATTGAAATTCCTTCAGGTAATGAACCCTTATATTCCAGCAGTTTGAAGAATTGTATTACCTCATCAGCAAACAGTCGAGTAGGCCGGGGGAGTTTC
>PLLX01000036.1:2457-2619 GCA_003141415.1 Bacteroidales bacterium | reverse complement strand
ATAATCATCACTCCCAATAAGACAAAGAAGAATTGTGGAGTAAATGGTATCAGCAGTATCGACATCAGACTAGAAAAGGATAAAAGTGGAATTATAAAAAACCATTTAGGCTTCTTAAGATGTTCATCCTGAAATAATGTTGTTATAAAATAAGAACTTTCT
>PLLX01000036.1:0-2437 GCA_003141415.1 Bacteroidales bacterium | reverse complement strand
TCCTGTCTACAAACTTGAATAATTCATTAAAATCTAAATCATTACAGGTTTTATAAGACAAAATTTGGAAAACCCCTGGATGGTCCTTGTTTCTGAAATATTTTTCTATGGAGTCAAAATAGAATGGGTCATCTTTAATCTCCCCAAAGGATTGAATTAGTCTCTGCTTTATCTTCTTTTTGGTTTCAAACATTGTCTTCGCTATGCTATTATTGTCAAGGGTTTAAAAAATTCAAAGTCAAGGTACGATTTTTTTAGCTGTTAGGCGTCCGTAGTGTTTAAGTCCCGATAAGTGGGCAGGATTTGTCACGTCAAGATAAAGTTGTCAAGGTGGCATGCAAAAACCATGACAACTGAGCGTCGGCTTGCAACCCTACTGACTTTGTCAAGGCAGCAGGAATAGTCCGGGCACAACAAGATTCGATAAGTTGAGATGATTTTACTCGCATAGACTTTGGGGGTTGACTAAGAAGCTGTCCGGGCTGCGGAAGGCAACCAAGGAGCGCTTTAGCGCGACGAGCTCGGCGAAGCCAACCGAGGACCGCTTCAGCGGACCGAGCTCGACGAAGTCAATTAATTAAACCGTCCGAGTTATGTTTAGGCTTTTTCTGTCAAGTTGTGAACATATCTCTTTCCATAATGTCTTTCTTGCAGCTGATGTATCAATTATCTTTAATTCTATTTAACATTTCTTTTGCCCTATCAAAGCTTACAGTAAAAGTTTCAGATGGATTTGAGACTGCTTTTTCATAATATTCTTTGGCGATTTGAGTCTTTCCTTGAACCAGGTTGATAAAAGCATATATCTCATAAGTAAAATACCTATATTTAGAATCAAGCTTTCCCTGCTTCATGATATATGAAAAAATTTCAGCTGCAGCATCGAGCCTTTTATCTTTATATTGAGTAATTAAATAACCACCAGGTAAACTGAACCAATATTCCCACATTCCACCATTGGCATGTTCGTTCCATGAGTTTCTAATAAGCTGTAACGACACGTCAATCAATGCAAGTTTATATTCACTTGATGTATCAGTCAAGGATACAAAATGAGTTATTGTGTTTTCTAAACCTTTATTATCTATCTCAGTCATAATTAATTCCTTCTTGTAGCCTGGATCACTCTGCATAAAAGTTTCGTAAGAAAAATAGGCAGGGAAATGTTTTGCTAAATTCTCCAAACGATATCCTTTTTTCAGCTCCTTTTTTAAATCAATAACATAGACACTATTAAAGTTGTGAAATAAGTAAACATAAATTATTCCGTTTTTTAAATCATAAATATTAAAATAGATCGTACTTAGCTTACCTTCCTGGTGAGTTGCATCCAGAATCGATTTAAAAAAAGGAACTGAAAGTCTGGTTGCTTTAGAAAGCATCTCATTTGCAATGTCATACCGCCTACACGAATAATTTCCTGTAGCTACATTACAAATATTAAAGTTAGTATTGATCTGGTAATTCCCATTTTTTATGACCTTTGCACCTGCGTTAATGACTACAGAATTACCTTCTGCATCTGCCAGTAAAGCTTGAAAACTGAAAGCGTAGTCATGTGTACTTAAAAAATCAAGTGCTTCTTTTACATTTTTGCATTTACCAAGTATTTCAAAAAATAAGTCGCCATTGTAAGGATTCTTTAAATGGTATTTTGATGGGTCAATATCATATTGAGCAGTAAAATCGAAAAACAAGCCATATTCATTCATTGCTGCCTGCGCTTGTAGATCTGGAAGTCCAAAACATACTGAACCATATCTGGTAGAAGTCCGTGGGTTAAACCAAATCCTTGAAAATGAAGTATAATCATCTTCATTGGCAGCAGCAAATACCTTGCCTTTCAATGAACATGAAACAATTGTACAAGCGGAAATATTATTGTTAATGAATAGAAAGATTATAAAAACAGAAACGAGTGCTTTTTTCATATGCTTTTGATTAAGCTTGTTTAGTATTTAACTTAAGATATAAACGCTAAATACTCATAACAGTTACAGAGAAAGTTTTTAAAATCTTCAATATCTTATCACTATAGTCGTGAAATTGTCTCATATCCGGCTGACGCTTAAGCATAACTCGTTTATTGCGTTCTCATTCTTGCATTTTGTAAACAAGGGGTTGTAGATAACAGTATGTCTGTTACTGTTTTCATACAAACGATATTTGATACATATAATATTGCCCTGTTAACATTGAATCGCTAGCCTTTGACCCTGATTTTCCTGATTATCAAGTTTATTTTTTGTGCAGTAATGATATGCGATCCTTAGCTGTTGTTCTCATTAGTCCAGATCAAGAATTATCCTGATATTGTCCCTGACATTCGATTGAAGATTTTTATTCAGTTCTCCGATTTTATTTAGTCGATCCTTAAGAAGTCAGTTTTAACAATAATTTATCAGGATCTGATGTTCCTGAGTCAATATCTTGACAA
>PLLX01000131.1 GCA_003141415.1 Bacteroidales bacterium | reverse complement strand
GTCACGATAAAGTTGTCAAGGTGACGTGCAAAAACCATGACAACTGCGCGTCGGCCGGCAGCCCTATTGACTCTGTCTCGGCTGCAGGATCAGTCCAGTTGGCACAAGATTTTATAAGTGGGTGAATGTTTTCTCTCATAGACTTTTTGTGTCGATTAAGAAATTGTCCGGGCTGCCGAAGGCAACCGAGGACCGACAACAATTTCCTTTGCGAAGCAATTTGATAAGCTTTTCCGGTCCGAGCTCGGCGAAGCCAATTAATTAAACCGTCCGTGTTATGTGGTCGTAGCAGATTAAAATATTAGATATTAAGCCAAAGATTTTGTCCGGATTTGAAGTTTTATTCTGCTTTTTGAAAAGCGTCAAAAGCAAATATAAAGAATGAGCCAAAGATATAAATGGTTAATAGAGCAGCCCATTTCAGAGGTGTCATCCCAATAGCATATTTTAATGCAAAGAGGATTACATAAATACCGACAAAGGTTAAAGCAACCATAACTCTTCTTTTAAAATTAAAAGTGAGTTTCTTATTGCAATTTTTACAATTCCATTCTAAAAAACGAAACTTGAAAAGCACTTGATTTCTATATTCAGGTACTGAATATTTGTAATTACAATGTGGGCAAGTTCTTATATTCATGTTAGTCGTTTTGGTTAACCATATGCTGTTTTATAATAATCAAGGTATGAAGAGGTTAAAAGTAAATATACTAAAATTTCTTTAAACCGTTATGTGGCGTAGATTTTAAAGTCCCAATAAAGCAGCAGGATTTGTCACGTTTTGAAGATTTTTTAGATGGCTGGGTCCTGGTAGACATACGAAATTTAAGTGTCATGAAAAATTCTCTAAAGCTTACAGGTCCAGGACTTAAGAGCTATGCCACATAATGGCCCGGCGGTTTAATTGAGTTGCCGTCTGTGTCAGGGTTGGCATGTGTTTTTGCAAAGTCCCGATAGATGGACGAGCGTTTGGTGTCACGGAGAAACTGTCCAGATGGTCTGGTCCCGATAAGTGGGCAGGATTTGTCATGTCATGATAAAGTTGTCAAGGTGGCGGGCAAAAACCATGACAATTCGCGCGTCGGCTTGCAACCCTATTGACTTTGTCTTGGCAGCAGGAACAGTCCAGGTGGAACAAGATTTATTAAGTAGGTTAAATTCTTCTCTCATAGACTTTTGGAGGCGAAGACAAAATAGTCCGGGTTGCAAAAAGCAACCGAGGAGCGCTTTAGCGTGACGAGCTCGGCGAAGCCAATTAATTAAACCGTCCGAGTTATAGTGCGTTTTTTAGTCTGTCAGGGTAGGTTATTTATCTGGTCGTTTGTTGATCTCGATAGGTTTATAAGTTCTTACAATTCTAAATCCAGTATATCCATTACAAGAATCGGGATCAATAATTTGACGATCGCTAATATTACTTTTTGTCCTCCAGGAACCACCTCTGCTTATTGCTGATGAATCATCGGGTGCAATCACCCACTCAGATACATTATCATAAAGATGGGAAAGTCCCCATTTATTTATATTTCCCTCAAATACTTGTCGCAATGATTGATCATTTGACAATCTGCGTTTTAAAGGTTGTTTTGCCACATATTCCCATTCTATTTCAGCAGGAAGTCGAAAAAGAGTTTCCGGACCTTTCGTTATAATAAATTTAGATTTCCCATGACCTACTTTTTCTGTCACAATTTCAAAATGTGTCTTCCAGAAACAAAAATACTCTGCTGAATTTCTTGATACTCCAACTACTGGATAGTCATTATACTTCTCATCTGTGAAATAGTTTTTGTACCTTTTATCTAGTTTATAAAGAGCAGATGAATCAATTACCTTAGGAAGTAATTCATCCATTCCAATGAAGACTGGAACAGTCCACACTTTGGTTTTTCCAAATTCATTTTTTGACCCCTTGATTTCTTTTGTTCTTGCTAATATTTGATCCGGATTATTTTTAACCCAATCCGTAAACTCACGATATTCTTTGTTTGTTATTTCATTGCTTATATAAAAAGACTCAAGTGAAATTTGGATCTTCTGTAATGAGTCTTTTCCTACAGATTTATCTGAAAGCAATTCCAAAGATGGAACGGCTACCATTTCAATAGGCTGAGTCTTTTCATTGTTACAAGCGAACAACAAACAAAGTAGTCCTGATAGAATTGAAATATTTCTCATATACAAGGTATTACAGTTTAAAGAGCTAGGAGTTGTTTTTTTTGAGAGTAGATTGATTCAAATTTGTTTGAGTATTACATATGACGAACTGCTTAACTATATTGTCCGTAATGTATTCAGGCTTTTTCACAAGTATACTATAGGTTCTATCCAATATTCAATCTTAGTATCAATATTAGTCACTCATATCGTAAAGCATTCACAGGATTAATGCGAGATGCTCTATACGAATGAATATAAACAGTAATAAGTACTACAACTGCTGAGATAACAAAAGATACTAAAAACACCCACCAATTAATTTGTGTCTTGAAAGCAAACTTGTTTAACCACTTAGTCATAAAATAGATTGTTAAAGGAATGCAAAGTAGTCCTGCTGTAATAACAAGGATAAAATTATCAATCAGAAATGAATAAAGAATTGATTGTTCTGAGCTTCCAAATGCCTTTTTGATTCCTATTTCTTTAATTCTTGATCGGGCAATAAATAACGTGAGGCCAAATAATCCCAAAGCCGCAATAAGAAGCGTAAAGAGAGCGAATATCGAAATAATTGTGCTTAAATTTCTTTCAGATGAATAGATACTTTTAATCATATCTTCAATTGGCGTGAACTGGAAAGGCCTTTCGGGAGCAGCTTTCTTCCATTCAGCTTCAAGCATTGGTAGAATATTTGCTAATGTACCTGGTTTATAATGTACAACTACCTGCTGGATATACTTGTCAGTCAGATTAATCATAAGTGGTGGAATATCGGAATGGATTGAATGTAGATTGAAGTCTTTTACTATTCCAATAATCGTTGAACCGAAAAGTTGTTTTCCAAGCGGTTCCGTAATGCCAAGCTGTTTAACGGCAGCTTCATTTAGCATCACAGATTGCTTCAGGTCGCTGCCAAAATCCTGCGAGAATTCTCGGCCTTCCAGTATTTTAATGCCCATTGTTTGAATGAAGTTATAATCGATAGCCAGACCTTCCACCTTTACATTCAATGATTTATCCTCGAAATGTGGAACCATTGAAGACATAGATCCCTGCATAGGAAGGCCCTCCAGCACACCTGCGGCCATTATCACATTAGGGTTTGATTTTATATTGTTGATATAGGCTGAGTAGCCCATGAAATTACGACCTAGTTCAATTAAGATAATATCTTTGTTATAGTAACCGAGATCTTTATTTAGAGCATACTTATACTGTGCGCGTATAATTAGCGTGCTCGAAACAAATGTGCAGAAAATTACAAGTTGTAATACAATTAGGGATGACCTGAAGAATTGTTTCCTCTTTCCAGTTTGAGCAGAATTTTTTACGATATCTACAACGTTAAGCCTCGATAAAAATGATGAGGTATATAATCCGGATAAGACTCCAATAATTACAGTCAAAGCAAGATATACAGCTATATAGGTAGCAATATTTGAACTAATTATACTAAGTTTGGTCTGAAACAGCTTCCCTGCCAATGGAAGGGAAATTCTCATTAAAACAAGAGCAATTGGAAGCACTATCAAAGCCAACAAAACAGATTCACTTAGAAGCTGATTTTTAATACTCCTGTTAATGGCTCCAAACGTTTTTCTTATCCCTATCTCAAGTCGTCTGCCTGAAGATACTGCAGTTGATAATATTATGTAATTTATTGCAGCAACCAGTATGATCAGAAATGCAATGGCAGAAAAGAGTTTGACATTACTTATATTACCACTAATCCCTGAATTTGCAATATTGGCTGATTTCAGGTAAACATCCCTTAGGTTCTGAAGTGAATATTGATAGGGCGGTTTTTCATTAATGTTTTTTACCTCAAATGCTCTAAATTGATCTTCAATGCCTTTTATGTCACAACCCTTGGAAAGCTTAACCCATGTAATCCAAAAGTTCATTGTCCAATTCACATCAGAATTGGTAATGTTGAAGGCTTTGTTTAACGGATCAAGAGTCCACCTGCTGTTCACTAAACACTGAGCCCTGAAAGTAGAGTTTTCCGGCAGATCTTTAAATACACCGCGTATCATAAAAACCTGATCCTCATTGTTTACAGATCCAACTATTTCTTTTCCAACCGGATTCTGCCCGGGGAATAATTTTTCTGCCTGATTGTGTGAAAGGAAAATAGAATTCAGATTATCTAGAAGATTGTTTTCCGAAGAGCCATAGATCAATGGAAGTGTGAAGATGTCAAAAATGTCGGAGTTTGTTGCAATAACATCTGGAAGAGTAAAAATATTATCATTTACTTTCAAACTAAAGCCATTTATTCGTCTTACACATACAGCCTTTTCAACCTGTGGAAATTCATTTTTTAATGCTGTAGCCAGAACATAGGGTGTGCCAGACATTATACTCTTGAAATCGACGTAGTAATTCAGTACACGATAGACTTGTTTGCTGTTTTTATGATATCGGTCGTAACTGAGTTCATTAATTACAAAAAGCAGTATTATAAACGAAGCAGCAAGGGCAATAGAAAGACCTAACAGGTTGATTCCTGCAAACAGTTTATTGTGTCTGATGAATCGAATCGCTGATTTGAAATAGTTTTTTAACATAGTATTTGTATTGAGGAGTTTAGTACTTTATTATGGTGCACTCAAAGTATACTCATAATAGATGTTTTTATGAAGCAAATTAAATTTACAACGATTTATTTAGTTATGCAACTAAAAGAATAGTATATCAATTAAGATTAAATGAACTTGAGTTATAGTGCGTTCGTCAAGGCAGATTTAGGGTCAGTACGGGCTTCGTATGCACTATAACGGCCCGGCAGTTTAATTGAGTTGCTGTCAGCGTCGCGGTGCCGCGTTTTTTGGCCAGTCCCGGTAGATGGACGAGCACTTTCGTGTCACGATGAAGTTGTCTTGACGGTACCAAGTCCCGATAAGTGAACGAGCAGTTTCGTGTCATGATGAAATAGTCCAGACGGCGAGCAAAAAACNNGACTTTGTCTCGGCAGCAGGATCAGTCCAGTTGCAACAAAATTTTATAAGTGGGTAAAATTCATCTCTCATATACTTTTGAATGCGAAGATAAAATAGTCCGGGTTGCAAAAGGCAACCGAGGAGCGCTTTAGCGCGACGAGCTCGGCGAAGCCAATTAATTAAACCGTCCGAGTTATGTGTAGTTTTTTATTTGTCTCAATTCAGAAAAATCCAAGGTCAAGTTTTTTCCTTACAAAAAGCTCTCATGAAACAAGGAATATTTTACAAAAACCATGACGAACTTATTTATTTTGTTGTCTGTGAAGAATATTTTAACTTTCCGACCTATAATTATCGCTATAACCTAATAATCTGCCAATTGGGGCTAATGTCCAATATGTTAAAAGTTGTATTGCCCAAAATGGATTTGTCACCCGAATTTCATTTTTATGTTTTAGCATAATGAGTGAACCATGAAATAAATTGGGAATACCTTTGCCATTAAGTTTCCCATCTCTCGACAATGCAAAGAAGGTTTCGAAGAACTCGTCAATATGCAGAGCTGGTCTGAACTCCTGGAGATAATGTGAAACTATGTCACCTGAATTCCAGAAATGGTGTTTCACATTCGGCGTGATACGTATTGTCTGTCCAGCGCAAACAATTTCTTCTATACCATTAACCGAGAAAGTACAAGAACCCGAAATTATTTTAAAAATATTTTCTTGAAGAGGATGAATATGTTCAGGTTCCTTTGAATTTGATGGTGGACTGAAACATTCAATTTCCAAGAGTTCTCCCTTTGTTTCATTGCCCGTTTTTAAAAAAATCATAGTCTGTCCTGTCCGAGCGTTGATAATTTTATCGCCTTGTTTTATCATGGTGAATTTTCTTTTACATCAATTCCTGAAAGTCAAAGCTTTATAAGAGTTTTTACATTATAAGGAGTAACAAAAACTCTATTAAATAGTTCAAAAGACTTGCTTAATCATTATCAGTCAATTTTATAAGTGAATGAACTTTTCAATTAGTGTAGAAGTAGAAATATCCATCATTTTGTAGCGCATTGCCTATAACTTGTCGTTATGCCTAGTTGATTTTTTCTGAATATTGTCTAACTACAGGAATATCATCGTATTACGCATAAGGGGAGTCTATCTAATTAACTAAGTTGAACGCTTCTTAT
>PLLX01000276.1 GCA_003141415.1 Bacteroidales bacterium | reverse complement strand
TGCATGGATATTTTTCAGAGCAAACAGTTTACACGAAGCATACAGCATTATATTAAAAATTATTACTTTCAGTGGTCCTTTTTATGTTGGGGAGTGGCATCAATTGGTGTATGGGTTGGCAGCTATTGCATTTTTGCTTTTAGTTGAATTTCGCAGAGCTAATCTGGGTCAAAGTTATTTACCCTTAATAACAAACCATTGGTTAAAAGAGCAACTGGTATATATCATGCTGATCATAATTATTCTTTTGATCGGAGTTTATGATGGTGGACAATTTATCTATTTTCAATTTTAGCAAAGTGGTTAAAAAGACAATTATCAGTATAGTCACATTTGTTATTATATTATATTCACTTGATTTTGTGATAGGTAGAACATTGCGTTATTTATATTTTAATGAAAAATCAGGATATCAGTTTCGGACAACCTACGCTATGGACTCAACAAAGGCTGATATCCTGGTATTTGGTTCATCGCGTGCAAGTCATCATTATTGTCCGGAAGTATTTGAAGATTCGTTGAAAATGACTTTTTATGATACTGGAAGAGACGGGATTGGTATTCTCGTTCAAACAGCAATTTTAAAATCAGTGCTAAAGCGTTATACACCAAAAATAATTATTTTAGACTATTTTGGGGATTTTGAAGCCAATAAAAATAGCTTTGACGGTCCGGCATTCTTATTGCCTTATTACAGAACGCATGAGGAAGTCAGGAAAACTATTGAATTAAATGATTCATTTGAGAGAGTAAAACTTATTTCGGAAATCTATCCATTTAATTCTCAAATTTTATCAATAGTAAGTGGGAATTTAAAGGTTAGTAAAAAAAGAATAACTGACAATAAAGGGTATATTCCTTTATACAAAGAATGGCAAGCTAGAATTGATTCAATTGAGACTTATAAAACGCATCCGATAGATTCTGTGATTAAAAATACTTTTCGGGAATTTATTAGTATAGCAAAAAAGTCTGGTGCAAAAGTGTTCATCGTTTATTCACCTGTTTTTGAAAAATATGATAAGAAACGGGCAATTGAAATTTGCACTGATATATGCAATTCTGAGAACGTGCCATTCTGGGATTATTCAAAAGACACGTTATTTCTTAACAATAGGCATCTTTTTCAGGATGTGCTGCACCTGAATAATAATGGAGCAAAAATATTTTCAAACATTATTGCCGAGAAAATTAAGGATAATATATATCAGAGCCAGCCGAATGGAAACCCGGGGCAACCAATCTTAAAAATGAAAAGCCGTTAACGTACAGGGAGATATTTGAATTGAGTTATACCAATTCACCTGTTGCAGTTAAGGTAGTAAAAGAAAATGCAGAATTGGTCGGCATATGGCTTGCCAATCTCATTACAATTTTTGCTCCTGAAATAATTGTTCTGGGTGGAGGAATGTCTGAAGCAAATGATAATTATCTGGAAATGATCAGGCAAAGTGCTTTTGCCAATTCCCTTGAAAACTGCAGATCGGAAGTAAAGATTGAAAGGGCTCACCTCGGATCGAATGTATCTTTACTCGGCAGCGCGTATTATGGCATGACACGTCTTGCGGGAAAGAGTATCTGAAGATTGAGAGATTGCTTCGCTTCGCTCGNNAAGTAATTAAGGTAGGATATAATAAGAAACGAGAAACCAGCAACCAGTATCCAGCACCTAGCACCAAGCAACCAGTAACACTCTTAAATTGATGGGAAACACAAATCTGACAACGACTTTTGCTTCACAAAAAAAAAGCTCCCAGACATTTATTATTGCTACAGCATTTCTTTCTATTTTTGCCATTGTCGGATTTGCCTTGTACGGGTTGCCGTTCTTCTATGATTCCTTTTCAAAAGAATTTGGGTGGTCTCGTACAATTGTAACCTCCGGCAATGCACTGGGAAAACTTCTGGTTGCTCCATTGTTTTGTAGGCGCTTTATACAAGATGAATAACAGCTATACCATTGGCTTTTCCGTTCTTATTGCGCTTGCAGTAGGTGGTGCTATTGTGGTTTCATTTCTGCAAAGAAACAGGAAGGATAATTAACTTTCCTCTTCTTCCTGGAATTGACATTATTCTTTAAAAAGTCTCAAATAAATATACGTTATAAGGTAAGGTTTTAATTTTGCTTTCAATTCCAGATTCGATTTGATATCTAAATATTTGATGAATGCTATGTATTCTTTTATAGGTTGTGCTATTTCAATGATCTACCTACTGTATCTAATGATTCATAAACTCAAAATCAGTCAATTTTGAGTCATAGGGGATATGGTTTAATTTGTGTTTAACATTTAGATTACATATTTTTAGCCTATAAAATTTAGATTTATAAGCCCTTTACCTGAGTTCGACTTTGGCAACAAATCAGATTATTTAACAACAATTTAAAGGGGCTATATTTATAATAATAATAAGATAATTACATGAAATATTACATGTGACTGACGTGGCGAAAGCATNNTTTTGTCTTTTGCCTTTTGTCTTTTGTCTTTTTATCTTTAGACTAATATTTATTTTAACTTTAAGTTTTGTATTTCAGATCTAAGACTTAGAACCTTTTGGATTTAACCAGATATCTTATGAAAAGCAAATGTATCATAACTACTTTTTTAGTATTAGTATCGATTACCTCTTGTGTGTCCTTAAAAAAGCTAACATACCTAAAGACTACAGATGAATTTTATAATACTGATACGTCAGCTAAGGATGCCAGAACTTTTGTTACTCCATTAGCGTATAAGCTAATGCCTTATGATAACCTGTATATTAGGGTGATAACCCCCGATCCTCAATGGTCTGCTATATTTAATACATCACCCGGAGGAACAACCGGAGGTCTGACTGCTGAGAGTGTTGTTTTATCAAGTTATCCGGTGGATGATAAGGGCTGCATTGAAATTCCATACGTAGGTAAAGTTGAGGTAGCCGAAAAGACCCTATCTCAAATAAAAGCTGAATTGGATTTGATATTCAAAAAATATGTAACTGATGCATATATATCAGTTCAGCTGGTTAATAATTATGTGAGTCTATTAGGAGAGGTAAAAATGCCTGGAAGATACCCTATAACTAAGGACCAGTTAAATATATTCGAAGCGTTGTCTATGGCCGGTGACATGACTGATTATAGTAACCGCAGAAAAATAAAGCTGATTAGACAGTCACCATATGGGCCTATCGTTAAGGAGTTTTCTCTAAGTGACAGATCCATTTTTACATCAGATTATTACTATATAATGCCTAACGATATAATCTATGCCGCTCCCATGCACGGGAAAGCATTTCTGGCTAACTCTTCTGTCTGGTCAGTATTATTAACAACGCTTACATCTGCACTTGGAGTAATCGCATTTATGCGAACTTTTTAATTATTTGGCAAACCTGTAATGGAAAACTTTAAATTATATTTCTCAATTTATTGAATAAGAGATAATTATATTATATGTTCTCTATATAAACAAAAGATGAATAATTTATTTTAATGAAAAATCATGACGTCCTTCACAAAGAACAGCAGAGCGACCGATCCTTGGATTCGCTAAGGGTTGACCCAATGGTAATCCTTTCTCTTTTAATTAAGAACTGGATTATTTTTGTAATAGCAGTTTCAGTAGCTCTATATATTACTCATGTTTATCTTGCTCATACACTGCCCGTCTACAATGTATCTTCAACGCTTCTAATAAATGAACCTGAGAAAAGAACACTTTCGAATAACGATCAACTTCTGCAGGGGCTAGGTCTTCCCGGAGGAATGAGTAATAGGGAAAATCAGATAATGATACTGAAATCACGGGCCTTGACTGAGAAAGCTCTTAGAGAATTATCCTTTGAAATTGAATACTACGTAAAAACTATTAGAAACCAACTGCCGGTT
This sequence comes from Bacteroidales bacterium, assembly GCA_003141415.1. Classification (GTDB taxonomy): domain Bacteria; phylum Bacteroidota; class Bacteroidia; order Bacteroidales; family VadinHA17; genus LD21. The sequence continues at coordinate 47,087 of PLLX01000276.1, read as the reverse complement.
TATCCAGACGTACCAATAAAAATTATTTCGGATAATGATATTCCTCTTCCTGATAATACAGAATTTTCCATTGCATATTCAGGGAATGAAAAATTTATTCTCAAATCTGAATCAGAGTATTATGCCCTTGATAAAGAAGCCTTATTTGGTGAGACCATAAAAATCACGGGAGGCAGCTTTCGTATTGAATGCCGTAATGAGGATTGGTTTAATAGGAACAAAGATCAGAAACTTTATTTTATTATCCGAAGCAAACACAATTTAGTAGATTATTTCAATGGACGGCTTGAGGTGGAATTATTGTCACAAGGAGGTTCTGTTGTAAGAGTTGGTATTACTGGTACGAATTTTAAAAGAGATGTTGACTTCGTTAACAAGCTCGTAGAAGTCTTCCAGTCAATTTCACTTGATAAGAAGAATGTGGAAGCTTTGAGGAGAATACAATTCATCGATGATCAGCTTATCGGAGTATCTGATTCTCTATCCATTACAGAAAACAAACTCCAACAATTCCGTTCCTCTCACAGAATTATGGACCTTTCTTCTCAGGGGCGATCCATAATTGAGCAGATTCCTGTTCTTGAAAATGAAAAAGCTCGTCTTAACCTGAATGCCAATTATTTTGAATATCTCGCCAATTATCTTGCTAAGGAGACAACAGGAGAATTACCAATTGTGCCAGTCACGATGGGTATTACTGACCCGGGGCTCACACGGCTTGTTGATGAACTAACCACACTACAGGGACAGTTATCTGCCAGAGGGGCTGGTGAAATGAACCCTTTACAGAGAAATCTTATGCAGAAGGTACACAGTACAAAAGATGCCCTAAATGAAACACTAAATGGGTTAAGAAGAGCTAATAGTATGGCACGCTCAGATAATCAGCAGCAGATTAATAAAATAAATGATCAGGCTGCTGCTCTACCCGCAACTGAAAGACAGCTTCTTGGAATTGAGAGAAAATTCAAGCTGAACGATGCACTATACACATTTCTCCTTCAGACGAGAGCAGAACAACAGATGCAGAAGGCATCAAATATGGCTGACAGCGAAGTTATTGACCCTGCAGATATAGAACATAGAAACCTTATTTCACCAATTCCTTACCGAGCTTATTTTTTAGGTCTGTTTGCAGGTTTTGTTATTCCTTTTTTAATTATTTTTCTCAGATATGTACTTAATAACAAGCTTACCGATGATGATATTAGTAAGATTAGAGATTTACCTGTTGTTGGCAATATACCACACAATTTTGAAAAAACGAGTACTGTTGTAATTGATACTCCAAATTCTGAAATTGCAGAGGCTTTCCGTTTATTAAGGAGCAGGATGCAATTCCTTACAAAGGAAGAGAAGGCACCTGTCATCCTTATAACTTCATCCTTGCCTGGAGACGGCAAAACCTTTATTGCCATAAACCTTGCATCTGTTTATAGTCTGCTGGGTAAGAAAACAATTCTGATTGGCTTTGATCTGAGAAAACCAAAAATTTATCAGGATTTTAATCTTAATAATGATAAGGGTGTTTCCACATGGCTGATTGGCAAGGATAAGTTACAGGATATAATACAGGAATCCTCATTTGAAAACCTTTCAATAATTACTGCCGGTCCCATTCCTCCAAATCCGTCGGAGCTGACTGCTCTGGGAAAAACAAATGAACTTATTAGTACGCTGAGAGAAAAGTATGATTGTATTGTGATAGACTCATCACCTATTGGGATAGTTTCTGATACATTTCACCTTGTTTCTCTTTCAGATGCCTGTCTTCTTATTGTAAGGCCAGGAAAGACCCTACGTGATTTATTCTGGAATACAATAAATGAGATTAGTAATAGTATTACTAAAGGCGTTAGTATAGTAATAAACGACATTCAACCAAAGAGTAAGCATTTTGGGTACGGAGAAAAATATGGATATATAAAGGGTCAGGAAAGTCAAAAGAAACGTCTGTTTAAACGAAAAAACACTTAACCATGAATTTTTAACATTAGGAACTTAATACTTTAAAATATATCACTTGCTATCTTTAAGTACCCTATCCATTTGCTGCCTTAATAGGCTTGATAATAAAAATCTGCCAAACAATTCCGTAATTTGTGTTAAATAAGCTCAGACTAGATCCATCCGTTATTTTCAATAATGACTTCCAGAGTCAGGAATTACGACATACCGTAGTCAGAGGCAGTCTGGCACTCGTGCTTTCACAGGGAATTAGTTTTGGATTAAGCATAGTTAATACACTCGTGTTGGCTAGATTACTTACGCCTGTCGATTTTGGGATCATAGGGATGGTGACTGTAGTTATAAATTTCATAGCATTGTTTAAAGATGCAGGATTATCAACAGCAACCATTCAAAATAATGTAATTGACAGAAGGCAAATAAGCACTCTATTTTGGATTAATGCTGGTATAAGCATTTTTTTAGCTGTTGCTATTATGCTTTCATCTCCTTTAATAGCTGCGTTTTATAAAAAACCTGAGCTTACAGCGGTGACGATTGTATTATCTATCACGTTTATGGCAGAGGGAACCATCATACAACACCGGGCCCTTCTGCAAAGGCATCTTAAGTTTACGGCACTTGCTATAATTGACATAATGGCCCAATTTTGCATGATAGTAGTGGCAATAGTACTGTCTGTATTTGGTTTTCGCTATTGGGCTCTTGTGGGTGGAACAATTGCCAGCATTGTTACATTGATTGTATTAACATTTTATAGTTGTCCCTGGACCCCCGGTAAAATGCATAAAGGAGCAGGAGTCAGAAAAATGTTGAAGTTTGGAGGGCGTCTAACAGTTAGCAATTTTGTGCATTATTTATCGCGTAATCTCGACAGTATGCTGATTGGCAGGGTTGTAGGAGCAGAACCGCTGGGACTATATTCAAAAGCTTTCAGTCTTTTAATGACCCCTTTAAATCAAATCAGAGCTCCATTAACCACTTTGTCACTACCAGTACTTAGTTCATTAAAGAACGATAAAGCAAGGTACCAGAGTTATTTCCGTCAATTACTTGATATTAGTATTTCTCTGGCATTACCCATCTCGGTTTATTGTTTTTTAGAAAGTGAATTTCTTATACGGATTTTAATGGGACAAAAATGGATGGGTGCCGTACCTGTTTTTAGAATACTGTCTGTTGCCGGAGTCTTTGTTGCTTTATCAGCTGCACCTGGTCTGGTAATGTTGAGCCATGGATTTGCCAAAAGGCACATGTATCTCACCTTCGTAACTGCTACGATAATTTCAATTTCGTTTATTATAGGTGTCCAATTTGGAATCAGGGGAGTTGCAATAGGATATACTATTGCGAACTTCTTAATAATGATACCTTTGATTTGTTTTGCCTTCAGAGGGACTCCCATAAAAATTCGACTCGTTCTTGAATCCCTTCTCGGACCATTGTTTGCAGCAATAATTGCCGGAGTTTCAACATATATCTTTATCTTTTTAGATGTAACAGAGAATATAACAAAACACTTACTTACAGGACTAATTTTCTTTGCTATATACCTTACCCTCACTTTACTAAGGCCAAAAACGCGTAATAGCCTTAAGTCTATATTGGAAACTATTCTTTCAAAAAGAAACTAATATAGTGCTTGGTAAATTCTGTTTTAAGATTACAAATGGACATATTTTGTTATGTCCACGATTGATTTATCAATAGTTTTACACAATACAATTAAGAAGTAATCTTTTAAAAATAAGAGCTACGATTGATTGTGATTTCATTAATACCTGCTTAGCTCAATTGTTATATACTGCTTGAGAGGCTTATGAGAAAAGTACTGTTATTAACCGAAGTATTTCCTCCGGCATTTAATCCCCGGATGGGTTATCTGGTTAGGTATCTTTCAGCATTTGACTGGGATGCTGATATTATTACTGAAAATATTATACAAGAGAATAATTTTAAATCTCTTATCGGTAATAATAAGATAGTAAGGGTAAATCTTAAGAATACAGATACTCCACATGGACTAATCCAAAAGATATGGCGTCTGATAAATTTGAAAAGGCATTTTATAAATAATAGACAACCCTTTATTAAGGGAATAAAGTTGAATTTCAAAAAGGATGATTATTCTGTTATGCTTGTGTCAGTTGCCTGGGCAAATTTGTTTATTTTAGATGCTGGTTTGAAAATTTCAAAGAAATGGGGGATCCCACTTATTATTGATTTAAGAGATATTCAGGAGCAAAAACCTGAAATGATTAATACAATCGACAAAAGTCTCAAAGATTTATTAGTCAATTATCTCCAAAGATCATTTGAAAATAATAGATTGAAATTGCGAAATAATGTTCTTTTACATGCAACTGCAGTCACAACGGTATCGGCATTCCATGTAGAGCAAATATCTAAATACAATAATAATGTTGTGCTTATTAGTAATGGTTTTGATCCGGATTTATTTCATCCAGGATATATTGAGAGAACAGACACCTTTTTAATAATTTACACTGGTCTTGTTTTTAGTGAGAATGAACAGGACCCAACTTTATTGTTCGAAGCTGTCAGCCAATTAGAAAAGAATGACATTATTAATAAGGAAAGTTTTAGAATCCAGTTTTTTACTCCGGGTAATTTTCGTTCCGCAATTTTGAATCATAAGTTATTCCCTATGGCTGAAAAGTATATTGATTTCTTTGATTATGTTGATTTTAAGAAAGTTCCTGAATTATTGCAAAAGGCTTCAATTGCACTTGTATTAACTAATTTTTTAAGTAACAAGGGTCCAAAAGGTGTTCTTACAACCAAGTTCTTTGATTACCTGGGTGCAGAAAGGCCGGTTTTATGTGTACGGAGTGATGAGGATATATTGGAAAACATCATTAATAATGCCAATATTGGTATATCTGCAAGGACCGTCAATGACGCATATAATTTCATATTGGATAAATGGTATGAATGGAAAGAAAAGGGGTATACTACTGTAAAAGTAAATCAGGAATACAAACAAAGGTTTTCGAGAGAAGCGCAGGCAAAGCAGTTTGTTGATCTTTTTGAGAGGGTAATACTATAATTATGCAGAAGCTTAGCATAATCGTTCCTGTTTATAATGTGGAGCCTTACATCCACAAGTGTATTGATAGCATTCTTTCTCAGACTTTTACCGATTTTGAATTAATACTGGTTGATGATGGTTCAACGGATAATTCTGGCAGAATATGTGATGAATATTCCATCAAAGATGCAAGGATTGTTGTAATTCATAAACTGAATGGCGGGCAGAGTAAAGCAAGGAATGCAGGCATAGATATAGCCAAAGCAACATTTATTAGCTTTATAGATGCAGATGACTATATCGCGCCGGGAATGATAGAAACATTATACGGATTTGCTGTAAAATATGATGCTGATATTTCAGAATGCGGGTATATATCTGTTTTTAAGGATAAGGAAGTCATTTGTAAATTTGGTAAAGGAATTGAATATGGTGAAGGAAACTATCTTATAGAAAAATTTATTGAATCTGATATTTTCTATGGTGTTGTAACAAAATTGTTCAAAACAGCACTTTTTAATAACATAAGATTTCCTGTTGGGAGAATATATGAAGATACCTGGATGACATTGAATCTTTGCCTGGAAGATTTAAGATACGTAAGAATTGATAGGCCTTTATATTACTATAATCAGAGCGACAATAGTACGTTACGTTCAGAAATCACTCCCCGCAAAGCGCGGGAGTATATTTATATTCTTGAAAGCCAATTAGATCTTATTGACTGTAAGGCAAGGGATATTGTATTGAAAAGACGACTTTATAAAAGGATCATGGAAAAAAGTGTATTCTGGTATCTGGGATTGGCACTTTCAGATAAAAAAATCTTACGACGCATTTACTCAAAACTATATATGAGAAAGATGAATTATAGCATTATCGACTGTCTGAGATCTGAAAACATTCCAACTAAAAATAAATTTTCATTCATTTTGTGTAAAGCAGGTCTGCAGGGGACTGTGAGTTTCATAAAAAGTCTAATCTCTTGATATTATGACTTCACAGTACGGTCTTTTGGATCCGATTAGGTTTTCTGTCATAATTCCTCTGTTTAATAAGGAGAAAAGCATCAGATCAACCATAGAATCCGTTCTTAATCAAACATATCCCAATTTCGAACTTGTCCTAGTGAACGATGGATCGACGGATAATAGCTTGATAGCAGCAAGTTCATTTAATGACACAAGAATCAAAATCTTAAATAAAGATAACGGAGGAGTTTCAAGTGCACGAAACCGGGGAATTGAATTATCGCAAAATCAATATATTGTTTTTCTGGATGCGGACGATCTCTGGCTTCCTTACTGTCTTGAAGAGTTTTGCATTCTGATCAACAAATTTCGGGAGGCGCAAGTTTTTTGCACGAATTACAATATGACAGGCAAAAACCTGAAAGGTTCTGAGAGAAGATATTATATTGAGGACTATTTTTATACCTCAGCCTATTATATGGCAAAGTGGAGCATACCAATAATAATTACAGGTTGTATAACTATCAAAAGGGACATTTTTATTGAAGTTGGATATTTTAATCAGAATATCTCTCACGGCGAAGATATAGATATGTGGAACCGGTTGGCGAAATATTCCAGGATTGCCAAATCTGAGAAGGTAACCACTATTTACAGAACTGAAGCAGAAAACAGGGCTTCGCATCTGGATGAAAGTTTAAAATTAAAACAAAAACAAAAACAAAAGCAGGGTAGGAATAAAAGAAATAATGTGCTGAATAAATCTCAAAGGCTTTATTATGGTGTTCAGTCTGTTTTTGAATTGAGATCAGAACTTTTATCCGGGAAGATTACTAATATCTTTAAAAATGAAAGAATATATCTGAACTTGATTATTCAAGGATTACTTTATATAATTAAAGTACGTGTTCTAAAATGCCCATTAATCTATCAGTATTCAGAATTAAACTAAATGTCACCAGTAAGTAGTCCATATATTTCCTTTAATTACTCAACTGAACGTTATCGGTATTATTTACTAATTCTTTTATTAATTTTTTGGCCCTTTGGTGCTTTTCTTTATGCACTCTATTATTACGACAAAAGAGAATCAAAAGTTATTCTTGTTTTATTTACTGCACTTTTTGGCTATTCCCTTGTTGCGGAATTTCAGTACATGGATCTTGCCAGAGTTATGCAATCATTTCCTTCTGCTTCACGGTTAAGTTATAGAGACTTTAATGACAGTCGCCTAAAGGTTGGACTTGGTGAATCATCAGTCGATATTTACAGGGACATGGTAACTTTCCTGGTCTCAAGGTTCACAAGTAACGCGAAATGGTTAATGTGTACATTCGGAATTATCGCAGGATATGTTTATACAAAGGTGCTTTCACTATTTATATCTGAACAAGCCGGGAGAAATATCTATAAGTATTTGCTTGTGATCTCATTCTCTTGCATAGTCAGCATTGATCAGTTGTCCGGAGTCAGAATGAGTCTGGCTGCTTATGTATTCTTTTATGGTGCAATCAAGGTCATAAATAAAGGAGATAAACGCTATTTGATTGTTGTTGCATCATCTGTACTTATACACTTCTCTTTTTTACCTGCTGTTCTGCTTCTGATTGTTTTTCCAATATTAAAAAAGTACCCGAAAATAATATATTTGATTTTAGTCCTTTCCTTTATTTTACCGGATCTTCTAAAAAGTTATATTCTTCAATATTCGGAATATTTTGGGAAAGGAATTGAAGGCAGGACAGAGTTGTATTACGGCCTTGTTTCTGATCTTAAATACGGTTCAGATACTACATGGTATGTCAGGGATAGGATAATTTCAATGCTTATATTTTGTTATTTGTTTTTTTTTATCACCCGTATAAAGAAGAATACAATTATTTATTCTGACAAAACAAATGATTTGTTTTTCTTTTCATTGATTATATTATCATTTGTAAACTTCACTATGGATATCCCGCATTTCGGGTACAGATTTCAATATGTATTTCTGATGTTTGCATTTTTTTATATTTATAAAGTTTATACAGAAAATTCCCCATCAACCTTAATCTCAAACCTGGTTTTGATTTCTTTCCCATTTTCATTGTTGATGATCGTTTTCAGCTTACGTAGCACTTTATCAATTACCTCTTTAACATTTTATTATTTTAACCTGACAGGTCTTTTTATCGATCAATCAGCTCATTCGGCATGGACTACAATCTTCTAATAAAAATTAACTATTTCATCGATATACATAATTGGACAAATTAAATTCAATTTGGCGAAATCTTTCCAATGCTCCTGGCAAGCGGATTATGAGAAAGATCCTGGTTATAGAATCAGATGACTGGGGCAGTATACGCATGCCATCTCTTGCCTCATTTGAGAAACTTGAAAAATCGGGTCTTGATTTAAGATCGGCTGATGCCGAGAGGTTCAATCTTAATGATACTCTGGCAACAAGTCAAGACCTTGGAAACCTGTTCGAAGTGCTTTCAGGGATAAAAGATAAAAACGGAATTTATGCCACTTTTACTCCACTTACAATTGTAGCCAACCCCAATTTCCAAAAAATTAAAGAATCCAATTTTCAGAATTATTTCTATGAGCCTTTTACAGAAACACTGAAGCGTTACGCGGGTTGTGAGCACTCATTCGATCTATGGCAGGAAGGCATAGAGAAAAAAATGTTTGTTCCACAGATGCATGGTCGTGAACACCTGAATGTCTCTGCCTGGATGAAAGACTTGAAAACAGGTGAAAGGGATACATTACTCGCTTTTGATGAAGGGATGTGGGGCTTTGTACCATCTAAATATCCTGAAACTGATTACCAGGCAGCATTTCTACTGGCTGATCCAGCAGAACTTGAATATCAAAAAAACATCATTACAGAAGGCACGCAGCTTTTTGAAACCATTTTTGGTTATAAAGCCGAGTATTTTGTGCCTCCTAACGGACCATTTAATAATTCCCTAAATAAAACGTTAGCCGATAATGGAATAAAATTAAGGTCTTCTTCAAAAATCCAGGAGGAACCTCTTGGATTTGGGAATAAAAGAAAAGTACTGCACTATCTCGGGCAAAAGGAAAGGAATGGTATTAGATTTATTACCCGGAATTGCTTTTTCGAACCAGGTCAATCTGGTAAAGATTGGATTGATAGTTGTTTGTATGATATTAAAACTGCTTTCAGATGGCACAAACCGGCAATAATCAGCTCACACAGAGTAAATTATATAGGTGCAATAAATCCAGCCAATCGTGACAATGGACTACTCCTGCTTTCAAGACTGTTGCTGGAAATCATCAGGATCTGGCCCGACGTGGAATTCATGACCACCCCTCAATTAGGTGAATTGATGAATAAAGATGAAAATAATGGATAGGTTTTTGAACATAAGTACTTTATTTAATCATCTTCTTGACAGAGATTTAAAAGATTTATCTTCAGTTTATAGCAATCTTGACAAACTAGGGAAAGTAATTAGTGAAACTATTGGGGAAAGTCTTTCATCAGCTCAGATAAAGGAAAGAAAAATTTTGTTGAAGCCTAATTGGGTCAAACACTCCTCAAAAATAACTGATGATATCTGCCTTCGTACAAATGACAACTTTTTATTAGCCGCTTTGGAAGTTATACTCGAAAAAAGTCCATCATCAGTGATCATTGGAGATGCTCCAATCCAGGGATGCAGATGGAATGAGACTGTTACTGAAATATTATCGAAAAAAATTCACGAACTGAGTAAAAAATATCAAATTCCTGTACAGATTAAGGATTTAAGGAGAGCAACCTTTTCTCCATTGAATAACAGGCTGAAAACAGACTTAAAACCTTTGTCAGACTATGTAATTTTCAACCTAAAGGATAAAAGCTATCTTGAACCAATAACTAGTATGGAACGGAATAGATTTCGCGTTACGAATTATGATCCATCAAAGCTTGTAGATTCACATAAACACGGTACTCATAAATATTGTGTTGCAAAAGAGCTCTTTGAGGCAGATGTTATAATCTCTATGCCGAAGATAAAAACACACCAGAAATCCGGAATAACAGGGGCTTTAAAAAATATTGTAGGACTGAACGGGGACAAAGACTTCCTTCCTCATCACAGGCTGGGTGGCACAGGTTTTGGTGGGGATTGCTATCCAGGGAAAAGCTACTTGCGTTATTGTTCCGAATTGGCACTTGATATGGCAAATGCAAAGCGCGGAACTGTTGCATATTTCTTATGGACCAAAGTCGCATCCCTTTTTTGGAGGTTATCATTCCCAAAAGATGTTCACTCTCTGGAGGCAGGATGGTATGGCAATGATACTACCTGGAGGATGGTGATGGATCTTAACCTTATTGCATTTTATGGAAAGCCCGATGGGTCTCTTTCCGACAAGAGGCAGAGATGTATTTATTCTTTATGTGATGGAATTATTGCTGGTCAGGGAAACGGTCCCCTTAATCCTGAACCATTACCACTTGGTATAGTTTCATTTACAGACTCTCCAGAGATCAACGATATTGCCATGGCTATACTCATGGGATTTGATTACAGGAAATTACCGCTTCTTACAGAAGCTGCAAAGCTTTTATCAACAGATGACTCTAAGTTATTCCTAAATAGTAAACAAATATCACTTTTTGATCTTAACGAGTTTTCAATAAAGACTAATCCTCCACAAGGATGGAAATCTTATCTGCTTGAAGAATGATAATCGGAATACAACCGTCTAAGGACTCATTTAGCGATCGCTGGATTGATTATTGTGAAAAGACACATATTCATTGGAACCCGGTTAACTGTTATAAGAGCAATATCATTGAACAATTATCTGGTTGTGATGCTCTGATGTGGCACTTCTCACAGAACAGTCCAAAAGCAATTCTTTTTGCAAAGCAATTGATATACTCATTGGAGACTTGTGGTAAAAAGGTATTTCCCAATTTTCACACTTGCTGGCATTTTGACGATAAAGTTGGACAAAAATACCTGCTTGAAACAATCAGTGCTCCTTTGGTATCTACGTGGGTGTTTTACAACAAAAATGAAGCCTTTGAATGGGCCGAAAAGACTGGTTTCCCGAAGGTATTTAAACTACGCAGCGGAGCCAGTTCGCAAAATGTAAGGCTTGTCAAAACTCGTCAACAGGCAATAAAACTCATAAGCAAATCTTTTGGACATGGTTTTCCTGCATATGATCCTGCTGACAGCTTAAAAGAACGCTGGCGGCTTTATAGGTTGGATAAGACTAATTTCCGCGATCTCCTGGAGGGTGTTGCACGCTTTGCAATACCACCACCTTACGCCAAGGTACGAGGACACGAACGGGGGTATATTTACTTTCAGGAATTTATTGCTGACAACGATTCCGATGTACGTGTTATCGTTATTGGCGACAAAGCTTTTGCCATAAAACGTATGGTGCGCGAAAACGACTTTAGAGCATCAGGTAGCGGTAATATACTATATGACAGAAGTTTATTCGATGAAAACACAATCAGGCTTTCATTTACTATGGCCAGGAAATTAAAGGTCCAATGTGTGGCTTTTGATTTTGTTTACCAGGGGAATCAACCATTGGTCGTCGAAATAAGCTACGGTTTTTCACCGGCCGGCTACTTTTCCTGCCCTGGATATTGGGACGGAGAAATGAACTGGCATGAGGGTAAATTTGATCCGTATGGGTGGATGGTGGAAAACCTTATAAGTAGTATACAGTATAAAACTTAGGATGCAGAAATTTTCCGGAACTGGTTCACTTTATGGATAGAAAGAAGTTGTGTCTCTTGATACCGTCACTAAGTGCAGGTGGGATGGAGAGGGTGATGAGCCAGCTTGCATTCTTCTTTTGCCAGAAGGATGATTTGGAAATGCATCTTGTTCTTTACGGGAAGGATACTGAAATCTTCTACGAGATCCCTGAATCACTTATTATTCACTATCCTAAAATGCGATTTAATGATAAAATTCGAATTATTTCAACATTGAATCGTCTTTGCTTTCTGCGTCGTGTAGTTCGCATAATTAAACCTGATAATATTCTAAGTTTTGGTGAATATTGGAACAGCTTTGTGTTGCTTTCCCTTTTCGGTCTTCCCTATCCCGTATATGTCTCCGACCGTTGTCAGCCAGATAAGCCTCTGGGGAAAATGCATGCAATACTTAGAAAATGGTTATACCCTAGAACCAAGGGAATAATTGCTCAGACAACAAAAGCTAAAGAAGTATACGAAAAACAGTTCAGACATAACAACATAAGGGTTATAGGAAATCCGGTAAGAATAGTCAATGATTCATTAAAACCGACAATGAATGAAAATATTGTTCTTACTGTAGGACGCCTAATTAACAGTAAAAATCATGATAAGCTTATCGAACTATTTGTAAAAATTAATTTGCCTGGTTGGAAACTGATTATCATTGGAGGCAATGCCCAGAAACAAGATAATATGACCCGGTTACAGGCATTAATTAAAAAGTTGGATGCTGAAAATATTGTTATACTGGAGGGTTATCACCTTAATGTGGAACAATTCTATTTGAAAAGTAAAATATTTGCATTCACATCTGAATCGGAAGGATTTCCAAATGTTATAGCAGAGGCCCAGTCATACGGATTACCAGTAATCGCTTTTGATTGTGTTGCAGGACCCTCGGACCTTATCATAGATAATCACAATGGCTTTTTAATACCTTTATCCGATTATAACTTATTTTTTGAAAAGCTTAGATTACTAATGGAATGCCCAGAGTTAAGAGATAAATTTAGCACAAATGCAAAGGAATTTGTTAAGGAATTTTCAATAGATAATATTGGTGAAAAATATTACAATTTTATTTTTTGTGATAAATGAAAGTGATTCAAATAAATGCTGATGTAAATTCGGGCAGTACAGGTCGTATCACAGAAGATATTGGAAAAGTATTGATATCCAGAGGTCATGAAAGCTATATAGCTTATGGAAGAGGTAACAGACCTAGCCTGTCAAAGTTACTTAAGATAGGTAACACTGGTGATGTCCTAAATCATGGGATGAAATCAGCAATATTTGACAGACATGGATTTGGCTCGTCAAAGGCAACGAAGGCGTTAATTAAAGAAATTGATATAATAAGACCTGATGCCATAGGGTTACATAACCTGCATGGTTATTATCTGAATATAGAGATCTTATTTAACTACCTGCATGATATAAAAATACCGGTTGTTTGGACGTTATTTGATTGCTGGGCTTTCACAGGACACTGTACTTACTTTGATGATATCGAATGTCAGAAATGGACAACCGGATGCTATTCCTGTCCTAAGACCAGAAAATATCCATCCTCATATCTTTTTGATAATTCCCGGAGAAATTATTCTGATAAGAAAGACTTGTTTACAAAACCTGTAAAGCTTCATATCATCGTGCATTCACAGTGGTTAAAAGAGCTTGTAGATCAATCCTTTCTCAATAAGTATCCGGTTCACAAAATCTTTAGCGGTATTGACCTTGACGTATTTAAACCTCACACTGATATTGACATCAGAAGTAAGTACAAAACCGGTAATAAGAAAATAATTCTTGGTGTGGCTAATATATGGGATGATAGAAAAGGATTATCTGATTTATTAAAACTTCATAAATACTTCAACAAAGAATGTGTTATGGTTTTGGTTGGCCTGAATCAAAAGCGGATAGACTCCCTTCCAGATGGGATTATTGGAATAAGAAGAACAGAAAGTGTTGAGGATCTTGCTGCTTTTTATAGTACTGCAGATGTTTTTGTCAATCCTACATATATGGATAATTTCCCTACAACTAACATTGAGGCCATAGCCTGTGGAACTCCAATCGCAATGTATAATACTGGTGGAAGCCCGGAAGCTATTGATGAAAATACAGGAATAATAGTGAACAAAGGTGATTTAAAAGGGCTGCAGGACGCAATATCGGAAATACTTAATAAAGGTAAAGATCTTTTTAGACCTTTATGCCGCGCACGAGCCGAAAGGCTGTTCAATAAAAATGATCGATATCTGGATTATTTAAGCCTTTATGAAGAATTGACAAAGTCGGTATAAAGCATTACTTGTATCTGCATGCATATCACTAAATATAGAAAATATACCTGGTAATATAATATTGTAATCCTACTTTAATTTAAAAAATTAACAAAGAAAATTCTTGATTTATGAAAATAGTAATTGTCGGTACGGGATATGTTGGTTTAGTTACCGGGACCTGTTTTGCAGAAACCGGCGTAATAGTAACTTGTATTGATGTTGACCAGCAAAAAATTGATAAATTGAATAATGGAATTGTTCCGATCTATGAGCCTGGCCTTGACGCAATGATAGAACAGAACACACAAAAAAAGCGTTTATTTTTCTCTTCATCTCTTAAAGATAATCTTGGAGATGCAGATTCGGTCTTTATTGCTGTTGGAACACCACCTGACGAAGACGGGAGTGCAGACCTGAAATATGTATTGGATGCTTCAAGAGAGATCGGAAGATATATAGATCATTACATGGTAGTAGTCACTAAAAGCACGGTTCCGGTTGGGACGGCAAAACATGTGAAAAATGCAATTCAGAAAGAGCTTGATATAAGAGGAAATGATGTTTTATTCGATGTTGCATCCAATCCGGAATTTCTAAAGGAGGGCAATGCCATTGAAGATTTTATGAAACCTGATAGAATTGTAATTGGTATTGAGAGCCAAAAGGCTGAATCACTAATGAGTAAACTTTATAAACCTTTTCTTCTTAATGGTCATCCTCTTATTTTTATGGATATTCCTTCTGCAGAAATGACCAAATATGCAGCCAATGCGATGCTTGCAACTAAAATCAGTTTTATGAACGAAATATCGAACTTATGTGATACTGTAGGAGCAGATGTAAATATGGTTCGCAAAGGTATTGGAAGTGATTCGAGAATTGGAACAAAATTTATTTATCCGGGAGTCGGATATGGAGGTTCCTGCTTTCCCAAAGACGTGCGGGCTCTTATTAAAACTTCTCATGATAGAAAGTTCCCTCTCAAGATTCTAATGGCTGTTGAAGAAGTTAATGACTTTCAAAAAACTGTTTTATTTACTAAGATAGTTGATCATTTTCATGGTGCGATTAATAACAAAACATTTGGCATCTGGGGCCTTTCATTTAAACCTAATACCGACGATATGCGAGAAGCTCCTTCCCTGAAGATTATTAAGAAACTGCTTAACGCAGGAGCTGAATTAAAAGTATATGACCCGGTGGCAATGAAAGAGACACGTCGTCTTTTGGGTGACACAATCATTTATGCAAAGGATCAGAATGAGGCAATTATTAATGTTGATGCTTTATTAATTATTACTGAATGGTCGGAATTCAGATTACCTGACTTTCAAGTCATGAAAAAATTAATGAGACAAAAAGTAATTTTTGATGGGAGGAATATCTTTGAACCATCTGAAATGGCTGAATCAGGTTTTACATACTTTAGTATAGGACGAAAGCCGATAATATTATAACGATGAAAAGGATGTTGGTTAGAGGAGGTACTAGACGGTTGGTACAATGGCATTGATTTAGTTAAAGGTTTAAAACCCACAATTAATTATTAAAATAGCAGGCTAAACCTCCATAGTGAAAATTAAATCATTTAAAACTAAAATTAAGTAAAAATTTAAAATGAGTATAGGAGAAAAGATTCTAATAACCGGAGGAGCTGGTTTTATTGGTTCAAACCTTGCACTAAAATTGATAAAGAAGGGATATAACATTACGGTCCTTGATAATCTCTCAACACAGATTCATGGAGAGAACCCGGAGATTACTTCACCTCTTTTTGCTTCAATAAAAGACAAAGTACATTTTATCAATGGGAGTGTTACTGAAAGGAACGATTTAGAGTCTGCATTAGAAGGACAGGATGTAATTGTTCACCTTGCCGCAGAAACTGGAACAGGACAGTCTATGTATGAAATTGAGAAATATATCAGGGTAAATGTTGGCGGAACTTCTCTTCTTCTTGATTTATTGGCAAATAAGCCTAATAAGGTAAGAAAAGTGGTTATAGCTTCATCGCGTGCAATCTATGGCGAAGGTAAATATTTAAGCAAAGAATTTGGCCTGGTTTACCCTGATCACAGGCTGGATGAAAACGTGAGGAATGGTGATTTTGAAGTCAAATTTCCAGGATGTGCAGAATCTTTAACTCTATTGGCAACTGATGAAGAATCAAAGATACATCCATCTTCAGTTTATGGAATAACAAAGCAGGCTCAGGAACAGTTAGTTATGACTGTGACTAATGCTCTAGGCATAGCCGGTGTGGCATTCCGGTATCAGAATATTTATGGTCCAGGTCAGTCACTTATAAATCCTTATACCGGAATTCTGTCAATATTCTCTTCCCTGATAAGAAACAATAAGAGTATTAATATCTTCGAAGATGGCGATGAATCCAGGGATTTTGTATTTATTGATGATGTTGTTGATGCCACAATTCGGGGGATTGAAAGCGACATGGCAAATGGTCAGGTCTTTAATGTAGGAAGTGGTGTGCCTACAACTGTAAAAAATGTTGTCAGTGAATTATTACGCTGTTTTGATATAGATATTCCAGTAAATATCACGGGCAACTATCGCCTTGGAGATATAAGACATAATTATGCCGATATTTCGAAAATTAACTTCTTGTTAAATTTCACACCAAAGATGGATTTTAAAAATGGTATTGGAAAATTTGTTAATTGGGCAAAAAATCAAAGTCAAAGTCCTGAATATTACCAACGCTCTTTAGACGAGCTAAAGAAAAAGAATCTCTTTAAGTAAAAGATTTTTCATTGTGAAGTATTTAACTAATAAGAATATCCTTCTCTTCATTCCAAAAGGTAAAGGAATATACGGAACGGGAATATATCACGAGTTGGAAAGGAGAGGGGCAAGAGTTTTTGTTTATGATGAAAGACCTTCTGCTTCTGTTGCATTAAAAATTATATTAAGAATAGCCAAGCAGATCATTGAACCATATATTTTATACTATTTTAAAAGGATTATCAGCCAGAATAAAGGAATTAGTTTCGATTATATTTTAATAGTACGGGGAGAAGGTTTTACTGCCAAAGTAATGCAAAAGCTCAGATGTGCTTATCCAGGCGCCATCTATATCCTATATTTATGGGATTCAATTAAATATAATAACACAAAATCACTATTTCCCTATTTTGACAGGATTCTTTCTTTTGATCCGGAGGATGTCAAAAAATATGCTGAGTTAACCCTCAGACCATTATTTTTTCTCCCACAATATCAAACAATTGCACAAAAAATGCCCAGCTCAATCGATGTATTATTCATTGGCACAGTTCATAGTGATCGCTACAGTTTTATCGTAAGTCTTGAATCCTTTATTAAATCCAATGGACTTATCACTTTTTTCTATTTGTTTTTTCCCAGTAAACTTATTTTTTGGCAGAAGAAACTAACTGATCCAATATTTAGAAAATGTCATCCCGGGAATTTCAAATATGAAATGATGACTGCAGATGAGGCTTCTGGCTATATGGAGAAAGCAAGAGCTTCATTGGATGTTGAAGGCCCTGGTCAAACAGGGTTGACAATGCGAACTATTGAAGTGCTTGGAGCAAAACGAAAATTAATAACAACTAATAAAACCATTCAGGATTATGATTTTTATGATGAGAGAAATATTTTAATTGTAAATCGAGACAATCCTATTATTGATCTGAAATTTATTAAAACTCCTTTTTCTGAAATTGATCCCGATATTTACAATCGTTATTCCATTGAAGCGTGGATAGATGAGCTTTTCTTTGGATCAAATCAATCCTATCTTAAAAATATTCAGACTATAAGCTTCATTAAGACATGAACACGGGAGATTTAAATAACGAGGTTCTGTTAGATAATTCCCGATGGAATTTTTATAAATCTTTTTTTAAGCCTTTATGTGACTGGCTCCTGGCATTAATTGCAATAATAATACTATCACCATTATTCATAATTGTTACGATTGGCATTAAACTTAATACAAAAGGCCCTGCATTTTTTGTACAGGAAAGGCTGGGTCGATACGGGAACATATTTAAAGTATATAAGTTCCGCTCAATGATTATTAATAATAAAAAGAATACCGGAAATAAACTTTATGAGAATGATCCCAGAATCACTAGAGTCGGTCGTTTTATCAGGAAAACGAGTATTGATGAATTACCTCAGTTGTTTAATATTCTGAGTGGCGATATGAGTTTTATAGGACCCAGACCTCCTGTTACTTATTTCCCAAAAAGAATTGATGAATATAACGCGTTTGAGTATCAACGATTTCTGGTAAAACCAGGAATCAGTGGCCTGGCCCAGGTGAGGTGCAGGGAAATCCATGATTGGGAGATTAATATTCCTATCGATGTGGAATATGTTCAAAATTACTCATTTTCATACGATTTGAAGCTTTTCTTTGCTTCCTTTCTGTTTTTCTTTAGATCTGATAATATCTATAGGAAAGTATAAATCTTTTGGTTAGGTGGGTATGGGCTTTGAGAAAGAAAACAAAATAATTGCAATTCATCAACCAAATTATCTTCCATGGCTGGGATATTTCTATAAAATTTTTCAATCTGACATATTTGTATTTCTTGATGATGCTCAGTATTCAAATGAAGGCATGCATAATTATACTTATATTAAATCTGCTGCAGGGGTGTTCAGACTAAAATATCCTGTTCAACAAAGTTTAGGGGATAAAATCAATCAGGTTCGTCCTAAAAATGAACTGGGGTGGAAAGAAAGGCACTTAAAGTTAATAGAATCAAATTATCATAATGCAAGGTTCTTTAAAGATATTTTTAATGACTACAGTTGGCTCATCATGAAAGAGTATTCAGATATAGTGACTCTTAATACCGCTTTTATTGAATTTTTTGCCACCAGGCTTGGAATAAAAGCTGAGTTTATATTATCATCTGTTTTTAACATTAATCTGATAAAAACAGAAAAGATTATTGAAATCTGTAAAGTTTTGGAAGGAGATATTTATTATTCTGGCACGGGAGCAAAAGTGTATCAGAAAGAAGAGGACTTTAAATCATCGGGCATTGAACTGAGATATTCGGTTTTTAAACCGTTTAAGTATCCGCAGCTTGGGCAGAATTTCCTGTCGAATGTTTCATCCCTTGATTTTTTCATGAATTGCGGATATGATTGGGACAGAGTCTTACAAAATCAGGATATGAAATGAACATGGAAATTGGGAGCTTCATTGAACTGGATCTGAGAAATACGGGTGAATACTATCAGGGGAAAGAAAATATTGCACGGCTTAATTCAGCTCGGGCCGGAATTTATCATGCCTGCAGATTATTGAACTGCAATTCTATACATATTCCATTTTACTTATGTCCCACTGTAAAAAAGTTCCTTGTTCAAAATAGGATCAGAGTCAAAACATATTTTATTAGTCATGAATTTGAGCCCGAAAACTTTAAGCAGGAAGATGGCCATGCAATTCTGCTTGTTAACTATTTCGGATTTTTATCAGCCAGTAAAATCAGAATTCTGGCAAGCCGGTTTGAAAATGTAATTATTGATAACTCGGCTGCTTTTTATTCAAAACCAACAGAAAGGAGTTATAATGTATATTCCCCCCGAAAGTTTTTTGGATTACCGGATGGATGCTATGTTATTGGTAATGACGCCAGTAAATTAACTGAAGGATATGAACAGGATTTTTCTTCTGATACTGCCTCATTCTTACTTAAAAGAATCGAATATGGCTCAAGCGCAATATATGGTGAACGTATGAAAAATGAGGAGAGAATTGATAATTCCGGTGTTCTTAAAATGTCGCTGCTAACAAAGTCTCTATTAAACAGTGTCGATTATTCAGGTATAAAAAACATCAGAAAAAGGAACTTTAGATATGCCAATAGCTTATTTAAAAATATTAACAGAATCGATCCAACAATGTTTATTGATAAGGATTGTGTTCCTATGGTATATCCACTTGTAATTGAAAAATCCGAACTTATTGATACACTGAAAAAGAACCATATTTATACTGGCAGATGGTGGACGCATGTTCTTTCAGAAGTTCCTGAGTCTTCATTTGAAGGCTGGATGTCAAAGTTTATGATACCAATACCTGTTGATCAGCGGTACAATGAACAAATGATAAACCATATTCATGATATTGTTAGAGTAAGCATTTAGTTGATATAAACATGAACGGAAGCAAAATTTTGGTAATAGCACCACATCCGGATGATGAGGTTTTAGGTTGTGGCGGAATAATAAAAAAACTTACCTCTCAGCAAAACGAGGTATGGGTTTTAATAATGACACGAGGGAAAAAAGGGATGTACTCTGAGGAAAGAGTACTTAATGTCAGACACGAAGCCCTCCAAGCTCATAAACTACTTGACGTCTCAGGAACAAGGTTCTTCGATTTTTCTGCACCTGATCTCGATCTTGTTTCAGTTTCGGAATTGTCGTTAGCAATATCTGAAGTAATTAATGAGATCTTGCCTGATACAGTTTTTTTACCTTTCAGGGGCGATTTACACCATGATCATAAAGCGGTTTTTAATGCAGGGTTGGTAGCAACAAGACCTCTTAAAAACAGCACAATAAAAAAAATATATTCATATGAAACCCTGTCAGAAACGGAATGGGCTGCTCCTTTTAGCGATGATGCATTTGTCCCGGATTTCTTTGTAAACATTTCTGGTGTATTTGATGCAAAACTTAAAGCCATGAAATGTTACAAAAGCCAGTTGAGGGAATTTCCAAATCCCAGATCATTGAAATCAATTGAAGCTCTTGCAAATCTGAGAGGAAGTACTGTAGGGTTTACACATGCCGAAGCATTTATGATTGTAAGGATTATTGAAGGCTAACCTAATATGGACTAAAGGTACTTACATAAGAATAGTATATTCGACTGTCGGTTAATTCCACTCTCCAAAGACGATAATTATTAATACAAAAACTAAAAATCATGAAAGAAAAACTAATTAATGCTCTTGCCGAGGCCCTCGAGATGGAACCTTCACAAATCAAACAATTGGACACTTTCCGGGATTATGAAAATTACAGTTCATTAACTGAACTTTCAGTGCTCGCAATGCTCGACTCTGACTTCGGGGTAGAAATCGAAATGGAGGAATTTAATAAATATAAAACTGTCGACAACCTCATACATCTGGTGTCAGGCAATTCTTCAAAATAGTTATCAATGGGATTAATTTCATATTGTAATGTCGGTATATCAGGAATAGCGGCAGCTGTTCCCAAACAGATCATAAATAACTATGAGCATGACCTATATTTTAAAAAGGAAGATATAAAAGAAATAATTGACAAGATCGGTGTGAAGGAACGCAGATTTGCTGATAAAAACACTTGCTCCTCTGACCTTTGCTTTGCTGCAGCAACAAAACTTCTTGATAAGATGAATATTAGCAGGGACGAAATAGATCTTCTTATATTCATCTCACAAACACCTGATTACCGGATGCCAGCAACATCCGTTTTATTGCAGGAGAGACTAAAGCTTTCAACTTCGACCATTACTTTTGATATCAACCTGGGATGCTCAGCTTTCCTTTACGGCTTAACAGTGGCTTACTCCATGATCATAGCGGGAGCAGTAAAAAAGGTTCTTATCCTTGACGGAGAAACCCGCTCGAAAGTTTATTCGCAGAAGGACCGTAAGACAGGGTTCCTCTTCGGAGATGGGGGAGTGGCAGCTCTTATAGAAAGAGGTGAGAGGTTTGGAAAGAGCTGGTTCTCACTTAACTCTGATGGCTCAAGAGAGTCCCTGATCAAGATAAATGCTGGTGGATACCGTAACATGAGTTCCAATGAAACAGTAATGGAGAATGTTGTTGACGAATATGGCAACATACGTTCTGATGAGAATGGATATATGAACGGAGCTGATGTCTTCAATTTTGTTATAAGAGAAGTACCTAAAGATTTCTACCGGCTGATTGAATACTCGGGTATTGAGGTCCCAACGATTGATTACTTCGTTTTTCACCAGGCTAACAGCTATATAAACGGATTTCTTGCAAAAAAGCTTAAAATACCAAAAGAGAAAATACCCTCAACTATTGAGAAATACGGAAATACTTCTTCTGTTTCTATTCCTCTTACTATCGTATCTGAACTTAAAAATAAGCTTGACAAACATAAGCGTCTGCTATTAAGCGGATTCGGGGTTGGGCTGACATGGGGCACGGCAGTGATTGATATGGATGGATGTTATATAACAGATATTGCTGAAGTGTAAAAGTGGCGAGAGCCATAATTCTTGATTGATGAGGGTCCAATCGGAAATTGACAACTAAAAACTTGTTATTCTCAAACTTATTTCTTTTAACCCGCAACTCATGATCTTCAATCCATTCTCTCTTTTGGGTAAAAATATAATAATTACAGGTGCTTCATCAGGGATAGGCCGGCAATGTGCAATAACGTGCAGCATGATGGGTGCAAATGTGACTCTTTTCGGCAGGGACCAGTCGAGGCTTGAGGAGACACTCAAACAAATGGAAGAACCAGTCAGACACTTAAGCTGTGCAATTGATCTTACTGAATATGACAAAATTGAAGAAGCAACCAGGGAGATTGTTAAAAAAACAGGCAGGATTAATGGCTTGATAAATTGTGCCGGGATCTCCAGTACTCTGCCATTGAATGCGATTTCACCCCAGAAGATGGAACAGTTTTTTCAGACAAATGTTATATGTGCTATTAATCTCACGCGACAGGTTGTAAAATCCCCGAATTTTTCAGAATCAGGAGGCAGTATTATTTTCATCGCCTCAGTTATGGGGGTTGTGGGTGAAAATGGCAAAACCCTCTATTCAATGACAAAGGGGGCACTTGTTTCAGCAGTCAAATCTATATCAGTTGAATTAGCTCCGAGAAAAATCAGAGTCAATGCTGTTTCTCCGGGTGTTGTGGAAACACCCATGTCGGAAAATGCAATTTACAGCCGGAACGAAGAATCTCTTAATAAGATCAGAGCAATGCATCCACTAGGTCTTGGTCAGCCAGCTGATGTTGCAAATGCCTGTGTAGTTCTCCTGTCAGATGCATCAAGATGGATAACAGGAACTAATATGATCGTTGATGGAGGATATCTCGCAAGGTAAAGAAAAACTGTCATTAAAATGATTATAAACAAATTATGAAAGAAGTGATTATAATTGGTGCTGGTGGCCATGCTGCAGAAATTGATGAATATTTAAAATACTCTGCTAAAATGACAGGAAAAACAGAATTAAAGGTTATAGGTTTTCTTGATGATAATCCTGATAGTTATTCGAGGTACATGTTCTCGGCGCCTTTCCTGGGAGGTGTCAGGAATCATAGAGTTATTAAAGGACAATACTATATAATTGGTATTGCAAATATGAAATACAGGAGATTACTTGTTGGCAGGTATAAAGCCGAAGGTGCTGAGTTCGTAGCATTTGTTCATTGTACAGCATATGTTTCAGAATCCGCAACAATAGGAGAAGGAACAATTATCGGTCCCAATGCTAATATAGGTCCAAATGTAAAGATAGGAAATTTTACACTTATAAATTCTCGAAGCAGTCTTGGCCATGATACCATAATTGGTAATTTCAACTTTATCAGTCCGAATGTTTGTTTCTCAGGTTTTACAGAGATTGGAGACGAAAATCTGTTCGGAATTAATAGCGCCACTCTTCCTGGCATAAAATTAGGCAGTCGGAACAAGATTACAGCTGGTATGATTGTAGATCAGAATATAACAAATGATTCGGTCGTTTTTCACAGATTCAAGGAAAAGGTTATTGCAGTACCTAAAATTACGCGATAGACAAATAGATATAAATTTATTGGTATTTGAGTTTACTCTTTTTATAGCATGAAACAACAAAAAAGAAAAAGCAGAAGGTGATTACATTTCTGAAAATAGAATTAACTTTTTTACCAGCACACTAACAGTTTTTGAGCAAAAAAAGTCATTTTACCTGACCTGATTTGCACAATATATAAGCCTTGTTTTAAATTAAAAGGAATAGTAAATTCTTTAAGATCATGATCCAGTTTTTCCTGTAATAAAATTGTCCCAGACAAACTTATTATTTGTAAAAAGTCTGCAGAAAATGTTGATGCATCTATCCTTATATTAATATGATCACTTGCAGGATTAGGATAGACTTTTACAGAAAGATTTTCATAAGATGGGGAATTCTTATTGTCTGATATTGTAATAACAAATGTTCCATAAATTTCTGAAAGGTCATTGGCAGTTGCCTTTGCTGTTACTGTTCCGGTATCCGAGATAGTGACAAGTCCTGTTGGACTTATTGACGCCTTGTCTGAACCGCTTGTAATTGACCAAGTCACTGTCTTATTTGTTGCATTTGTAGGCAATACGTTTGCACTAAGCTGGAAAGGTCCATTATCAGAACTTATTGTTGTTGTTCCTCCCGCTCCTGTGACTGCAATACTTGTTACAAGAATTACTTGATTAGCCTGATTAGATATCGTAAATGTCAGTATGCCATAAACACCCGATCCGTCATTAGCTGTTGCCCTGACAACAGCAGTTCCATTATCCAGGGCAGTTACAAGTCCTGTTGAACTTATTGATGCCTTGTCCGAACCGCTTGTTATTGACCATGTCACTGTCTTATTTGTCGCATTTGCAGGCAATAAAGCCGCAATAAGCTGAAGGGTTCCATTATCAGTACTTATTGCTGTTGAACCACCTGCTCCTGTGACTGAAATATTTGTTACTGGAATTACCTGATTAGATATCGTTAATGTCAGTGTGCCATAAACACCCGATCCGTCATTAGCTGTTGCCCTGGCAACAGCAGTTCCATTATCCTGGGCAGTTATAAGTCCCGAGGAACTTATTGATGCCTTGTCTGAACCGCTTGTTATTGACCATGTCACTGACTTATTTGTCGCATTTGCAGGCAATAAAGCCGCAATAAGCTGAAGGGTTCCATTATCAGTACTTATTGTTGTTGCACCACCTGCTCCCGTGACTGAAATACTTGTTACAGGAATTATCTGATTAGATATCGTTAATGTTAGTGTGCCATATACGCCTGAACCGTCATTAGCTGTTGCCATCGCAACAGCAGCTCCGTTATCCAGGGCAGTTACGAGTCCGGTTGAACTTATTGATGCCTTGTCCGTACCACTAGTTATTGACCATGTCACTGTTTTATTTGTCGCTGCTGCCGGTAAAACATTCGCACTAAGCTGAAGGGTCCCATTATCAGTACTTATTGTCGTTGCGCCACCTGCTCCTGTAACTGAAATACTTGTCACAGGAATTACCTGATTAGATATTGTTAATGTCAGCGTGCCATAAACACCCGATCCGTCATTAGCTATTGCCCTGGCAACAGCAGTTCCATTACTCAGGGCAGTGACCAGACCTGTTGAACTGATGGATGCCTTATCTGTCCCACTTGATATTGACCATGTCACTGTTTTATTTGTAGAATTAGAAGGCAATATAGCCGCACTTAATTGAAGGGTTCCACCAATAATAGTAATTAAAGTAGCTCCTCCTGCTCCTGTGACGATTATACTCGCAACAGGTATAACCTGGTTTGATATTGTAATTATCAGAGTACCATAAACACCTGAACCATCATTTGCAGTGGCTTTTGCCGTAGCTGTTCCATTATCCAGGGCAGTTACAAGACCTGCCTGACTGATAGAGGCCTTATCAGTTCCACTAGATATCGACCATGTTACCGTCTTATTTGTTGCATTTACCGGCATTACACCCGCACTTAACTGAAGTGTTCCATTATCTGATGTTATAGTTGTAGCTCCTCCTGCACCGGTTAGTGTTATACCATTAACCAGTATCACCTGATTGGATATCGTAATTGAAAGTGTACCATAAACTCCTGATGCGTCATTTGCTGTCGCTCTTGCTGTTACAGTCCCATTAGTTACTGCATTGACAAGACCTCCGGTACTAATCGTTGCCTGTCCTGTTCCATTTGTTACTGTCCATGTTACTGTCATATTAGATGCGTTTGTAGGTAAAACTACTGCACTAAGCTGAAGTGTCCCTCCAGATGTGCTTATTGCAGTAGCTCCTCCTGCACCAGTAACTGTTATACCTGAAACCAGTATCAATTGGTTTGTTATTGTAATAGTCAATGTTCCATAAACGCCAGAACCATCCTTTGCAGTCGCTCTCGCCGTGACTGTCCCATTGGCAATAGCAGTAACAAGTCCTGACGAATTTATGGAAGCCTTTCCTGTATTATTGGCTATTGACCATGTAACGGTCTTATTCGAGGCATCAGCAGGGAGTACAGAGGCGGAAAGTTGAAGTGTTCCGAGGTTAGTAGTGATTGTTGTTGACCCTCCAGCTCCCGTAACAGTGATACTTGTTACCGGTTTTTGATTTGTAACGCCTCCATATTCGAACGCTCCTAAATCAGGAGCAGATCCATTAAAAGGCAATCCTACGTCAACTCCGGTATCAATTAAATCACTGCCAGAAACTAATTTCATAAAATTGGTAGCAGGCAGTGAACCATCAGAAGCTCTTGGCCCAGACATTCCCGTTGTATCCAAACTTACAAAATCTGCCGCTGTAACATTATATGCAGGATTAACCTGACAAAACGGACTTACCATTAATTTTGTCCATGTGTTATGATCTGCAGTATTATAAACTGGGCCGACTTCAGGTTGATATACACAAGCTTCAAGATAACACTGATAATCTGTTACATTATATACTATATTATTACGATGAACAGTATGGCCACCTCTGGATGAACAAAGCCAATCTCCGGGATCATCATTAAATCCCATTGAACATTTATATATTGAATTATTATAAAATGATGCTACTGGGGGTCCTTCGTCTAAAAAGTTGTGTGAAATTCCAAAACCTTTATTATCAGCAACAACATTATTATGAAATTCTCTTTTCGATATATCAGATAAGTAACTCGGCCCAATTTTAACGCCTATTCCATTGCCATACACAAGTCTGCCATTTCCAAATGACCAGTTATTAAAAAAATGCACTTCACGTTCTGTATTTATTTCAAAACCATCATCTGAATTTTGCCACGATCTGCATCCTGTTATCAACGTATAGTCACCTACCTCACTACCACTTGCAATCTGAAATCCATCAGACCTGTTGCCTGGATCAGAAGCTAAATAATCAACATTATTATAACTATCACAATTGACAAGGTAAAGCGTATCATATCCTGAAGTCCAAAATCCATAACCGCCGGTATTTGTTACCGATACCTGATCAAAATATAAATTGCCACAAGTTAGAACTGATATTCCTGAAATCCACTGGCCACTAACTTTCTGCTGGCAGTTTGCCACAGTTAATCCTCTAAATTTTATATAGGTGACATTTTGAATACCTAATGCAATTTTATCATTGGTAGCAGTATATGAACTGCAATCCAATACAGGTTTCTCTCCGGGATAATTAAAAAAACAAATAGGATGTGCATGTGTACCGTTGTGACCATGACTAATCGTAGGATCAAGAATTGGAGCAGTAGTTGCTCCTTTCCATGCACCACCTCTGAAATAAACAGTATCTCCTGGTTGAGCGGTATTAAATGCTTTTTGCCAGGTTGCCCATGGTTGTGCAATATTAGTTCCGGCGTAACTATCACTTCCACCAGTTGGTGCAACATAATAAGTCTTGGCAAATACTGCTGTACCTGAAGCAAGCAAGAGGAGAAGCAGAAATTTCTTCATTTAAAAGTATTAAATAGCAATTGAAGATTTGACTAACGCACTTATTATAACGATGAGAATCTGTTTTTGTTACATAAACTACTGTTTTTCCTATTTTAGTTGAGCTACAAAACTACATAATTGTTTATTGATATGACGAATAATCAGCATTTAATTTCAACTGTCTGTAATAATTTATTTATAAATCGTTGCTATTAAATAGAGATTGATAATCCATTAATTTGAAAGATTTGTAACAAGTTTTTGATTAAGTATTGAATTCATTTAATCAGATATTGGTAGTTGTAATATGTATTCTCAGCTATCATTAGTCGATTAATTCTGACCATTGGTCATAATTAATAATCAGTATTTGGAATTTTAAGTATAATTGATGTTAAAAAGGGAAGAGTAAAAAAAATTATGGAGATCGTTTCCTATAAGTTTGCGTTGCTTGCAATAACAACTGTATTCATATTTTACCTTTTAAATCCTAAACATAGAATTATATTTTTGGTAACATTAAGCTGTGGGTTCATTGCATCCTATAGTTATCTGCTCTTGATCTATATTCTGGTTTACTCAGTAATTAATTATTACATTGGAATATGTATTCCTGAATCCAAATCTAAACTAACCCTTTTCAGGATTGGAGTTTTTTTAAATCTGTCGCAATTAGTTATATTGAAGTATTCTTCATTTGCGATTGATCCTTTTTTTAAACTGGTCAACAGTGATATTCACTTTTCAAAGCTTTCCGAGATTATTATTCCAGTTGGAATTTCATTCTTTACCCTCCAGGGACTTGGTTATCTGATAAATATCAAAATGGGATGGGAGAAACCAGAGAGAAGATTCATAAATTTTCTTTTGTACATTACATTTTATGCAAAATTTCTTTGCGGACCTATTGAACGGTCTAATCATTTCCTGCCCCAGCTAAATGAATTGAATACATTTAACCGACAAAATGTTATAGAGGGATTTCGATTTATATTATTGGGTTTAGTTAAAAAGAATGTAATTGCAAATCAGTTGAGTCTGATAGTCAATCCTGTCTATAGTGATATAGGTACGTATGGCGGGGGTATTCTATTAATAGTAATGCTGATTCAACCTCTCTATATCTATTTTGATTTCTGCGGATACACCGACATTGCCAGGGGTATTGCTAAAACATATGGCATAACTTTATTGCCAAATTTTGACCGTCCCTTCTTTTCTGAAAACGTTACAACTTTCTGGAAAAGGATCCATATGTCTCTTGCATTCTGGTTTAATGATTATGTTTTTAAACAATTGAGTTTTAGATTAAGAAAGTGGAAAACCGCTGCAACAATTTTTGCTGTTTTTATTACCTGGATACTTTTTGGAATTTGGCATGGGGCAGGGTGGAATTTCATGGTCCTTGGTTTGTTACAGGCCCTGGCAATAAATTTTGAATTCTTTACTAAAAGAAAAAGATATGACTTCTTTTCAAAGATACCTGCCTATTGGAGAAAATTGATAGGCCGTCTTGTAACTTATCTCTTTTATGGAGTATCACTTGTTTTCTTTTTCTCTCCGGACTTTAAAACGAGTCTGCTGTATTTCGATCGATTAAAATGGATAAATTTCTCATTGCCAATTTCCAAAGCACTGATTATTAATAATAGAGTGAATATTTTTTCTTTTTCTATAGCATTCGGAATTTTGATCATCTTGTTAATCATGGAAAAAATATCCTGTGACATGAAGAATAAATATGAAAAAATAGAAATTCTCTGGGACAGCGATAAATTCAAGCATCAATCTCTAAGATTTGTGATTTATTATATAGCATTGTTTTTAATATTATATTATGGCGGGATGCAAACCAAGTTCATTTATTTTCAGTTTTAAAGTCATGAAAGCACTTTTTGTTAAACTAATCATTTTCATATTACCAATAATCATGCTATCTATTCCACTTGATTATTTTATTTCAAAAAATTTAAAAAAATCTAATTCATGTTCTGGTGAATTCCTGGTATGGAATGATATATTTGACGGCAAAGTAAATGCAGATATTTATATTTATGGTTCATCCAAAGCATGGGTGGGTTTTAATCCTAATATAATAGAAGATAGTTTAAAGTGCAGTACCTATAATTTAGGTATAGATGGTCATAATTTTTGGCTGCAATATTTAAGGCATAAAGAACTAATTAAATACGACTCAAAACCCAAATACATAATACTCAATTTAGATATTCTTAGTCTTGAAAAAAGGCAGGATTTATATAATATGGATCAATTCTTACCATATATGTTGTTTGATGATGATATTTTTTATTATACTTCTTCATACAAGGGTTTTTCCACGTTATGTTATTATATTCCATTAATACGATATATAGGAAGACGCGAAGCACTCTTTGATGCAATTTTATCTGCATTAAATATTGGCAATTCTGAACCAATGAGATTAAAAGGCTATAGAGGTATGGAATTTGTATGGAACAATGATTTTGCATCAGCAAAGTTGAAAATAAAGAATTATGAAGTGAAAATTGATTCTGCTTCTGAAAATCTATTTAAAAATTTTCTTAATGAATGCAAGACAGATAATATTAAAGTTATACTGGTATATTCACCAGACTATATTGAAATTCATGATTTTGTGAAAAACAGACAGAAGATATTATACCTATATAAAGACTATTCAATAAAATATAATATCCCATTTCTTGACTATTCTGACGATCAAATGTGTAGAGAAAAAAAATATTTTTATAATTCAACTCACCTGAACAAAACCGGATCTGACATATTTACAAATAAACTGGTTAGGGATTTAAAAAAACTATCGCCCTATTGTTTATTCAGGACAAATTGACCACTCACTAATGAAAAGCTTTTAGTTTAAAAGGTTCAAAAAAAAGTTGTAGATTTCAAAACTGAAAAAAATGGAAGATATAAAGTCTAAAGAGTGTTTTGATAAATGTATAATCTGTTCAAAAACAGAATGGCTATTTGTAGGCAAAAGAGAATATGATATTAATGAACATTGGGAGTCTGATAAAAATAAAGCTCGAAAATATATTTTTTTCAATATCTGGCATGATAAAATGAGTTTAGAAGTATATCGCTATGTTTGTAAGAAATGTGGTTTTATTTTGGATATTCCTCGGCCAAGTGAACATGACCTTGATGAAAAGTACAAATATCTTGCTAATGTTGAATTGGTTGGTTCAATAGAGGGTATTTCCCAAAAAAGTAAAAAACTTGAATATTTGCAGGCCGTAAAAGTGTTAAACTTAGTAAAAAAATATACGAAAATTCGTAGGGAAATGAATATTTTGGATTTTGGAGGGGACGATGGTCATTTCTTAATGCCAATGAAAAAAAGAGGCCATAATTGTTACGTAGTTGATTACTATAAAAACACACTAAAAGGAATAAAGAGATTAGGAAATACATTAACTGATATTCCATTAGAGTATAAATTTGATTTAATTATTTGCAGGCATGTTTTAGAACATCTAGCAGAACCAAAGAAACTTTTAATAGGACTTAGAGATTATTTAAATGATCAGGGTTTGGTTTATACAGAAGTACCTATGGAACTCTATAAAGCTACAATGCCTAATATTGATCCGGTAACACATATTAATTTTTATCAAAAAAAATCAATTGAGCTACTTTTTAAGTTTTCAGGATATGAAGTCATTCTAAATAGAGAAAAAAGGGCAACATATAGAGAGCATAAAATGTCAATTACGCAAACCTTAGCAAGAACGGGTCACATACCGATTACAGAAACTGAATTGCGTAAAAGCTTCTTAGAAACAAAAAACCTTATATATCCGAACTATTTCAGGACTTTTTTACAATATAAACATGATCCAATATTTATGTTGAAAGTTTCTTTAAAGAGAATCTTTAAGAATAAAACTAATTAAAGTATAGGATAATATCAAATATGACAGAGTTTATAGGTCCATACGTATTAATATGGACAAGTTGATTCACCTTAGCGAACTAATAAGAAATATTTAGAATTCGCGATTGATCTTTTAATTCAATTTTTTGATTATCTAAAATCCCTTATCTGTTTTGACAGATTTGTTTAATAAAGAGTGTATCCGATTTGCGTTGTACATACCGGATATTTTCTGTAGCAGATAGTTGTCGCCTATTGTAGTTTTGTATTTTTGTGTTTTAGTTCGACATTAATTATATTTATTGTTTTAATTATTAATTTCCTTTTTGTGCTTATTGCGCATAAATGTTATACATGAGAATGTTGATAGCATGTGATTTTTTAAAAATTTAGCTATGAATGCAATATTTAAATCTTCCAAAATAGCTTTAAAAGTTTCATTGGTTATTCTGATAGTATTATTACCGACCCGGTCACTGGTTGCCCAGAGCTGGCTTCCAGGCTGGATATATCGTTCGCCTGTAACAGTTTCAAATTCAGTAGCAACAGATTTGACGGATTTTCAGGTGCAGATCACTCTTAACTCTGGTAATTTCGACTTTTCTATGGCCAAGACTGATGGAAGCGATATCCGTATAACCTGGTCGGATGGCATTGCGACAATACCCTTCTGGATTGAGAGTTGGACCCAAGGGACTACAGCAAATATATGGGTAAAAGTTCCAAGTATCCCTGCTTCAGGAACAACGACACTATATCTTTATTATGGCAACACGAGTGCTACAGGTTTGAGCAGCGGCAATAATACCTTTAATTTTTTTGACGATTTTGAATCATCGTCGTGGTCAGTCACTCCTCATCCATCCGTCTGGCAGGACCTTTCGTCCAGCGCGCCAATTCCGACTCCTTCAGCTGATGCTACAGCATCGGTGTACAATAATAAACTTTATACTTTCGGAGGATATGGCATTGGCCATGTTGTTCTTAATACAACCTATGAATTTAATCCAGGTAACAATGTTTGGACTAATAAAGCTCCCATGCCGACCAATCGATGGGGCATGGTTTCGGTCGGATTCGGGGGTAAGATCTATGTATTTGGAGGAGCGAATCAGGGCAACATTGGAGTAGATGTGAATGAAATATACGATCCCTCTAATGATACCTGGCAGTCAAGAAAATATTGGAATCCTTTATCCACAATTCCAAAATATACCGGGTTGGGGGTCACTCATCCAGATGTGATATATTTCCCTGGTGGCAAAGATGGTTACGAATACTGGATGGTTTATACTCCATATCCATGGGAACCAGATGAGAATCCGAGCATAGTCAGAAGTCATGATGGAATTAATTGGACTGATGCAGGAATAACTAATCCGGTCATTCCCCTCGGCGAACCAGGAGCATGGAATGGAGAGGAAAACCCTGATCCTGATTTTATCTTTGTTTCTGACATCGATGGTCTTCATCTTGGCCACGATAAATGGTTTATGGTATGGGATGGTGGTGACTGTCAAACCTGCAACAGAAAAATCGCCCTGGCTTATTCTGACGATGGAAAGACATGGACTCAATACAAAGGATCTCCGGTTAATGGCAATGCCAATCCGGTTATCCTATCTGGTACTGATTCACAGGGAGTGGCCTGGGAAACAGATGGTACTTATTCAAAAACAGCTACGACAACTTTGTTCTACAAGGATGGGACCTTCTATCTTTTCTACGCTGAAGAAGCAACTGGAAATAACAGAGGTAAAATTGGATTAGCAACATTCACCTGGGATAATACAACAAGCAGTGTTGTGGGTCTGACTCGTAATGCAGGGAATCCAATCATTGATCTGCCAGATGATGCCATTTTCAAATCAGGCGGTGGACATATTGATATTGCCAAAAATCAAGGCTCAGAAACTTATCGCATGTACATTGTAAGAGAGTTGTTAGGCACTGATACCAATTATGAATTAGGACTTTTAACATCCTCTTCTCTTACAAGCGGCTGGACCAACCAGGGGAAGGCGATAGCCAGAGGAGCTGCTGGCGAATGGGATGAGACACACATCTATCGCTCCTGCCCTGTTGTAAATAGTTCCGGAGAGATAGTACTTACTGGTAACAATATAAGGATGTATTATGGCGGCGTTAATTCTGATGTAGATAATACAGGTTGGAGAATTGGAATTGCAGATATAGACCAGACAACAGGATCAGTAGTAAAATTTACGGGAACGGCGCCTCGGCCTATGCCAGCCGGAATTGCAAACCAAGGCCTGATGGGTATAAGCGATGGCACAAAGATACATCTGTTCTATATGTCCTATCATTACGAGTATTATCCTGCAACAGATACCTACGTGCAGAAATCGGATGTGCCGCATCCGAGGACATGGGCTACATGCGCGTTTGTTAATAACAGCATCTATCTTATTGGCGGTTTTAGTTATGAGCCTGACACTTATGGTGGCTCCGATAACAATCAAAAGTTGAACATTAGTTCGGATACCTGGGAAGCTAAAACCCCTTCCCCCAGAACCAGATACGGAGCAACTAGAGAAAGTCCTGTTATTAATGGTAATATATATATTACGCATGGATGGAACAATTATTGGTTCTACACGGCCAATTATATGTATGATCCGGATACGGATACCTGGGAACAAAAGGGATCAGCGAACCATCCCAGGGATGGAGTGGCCTGTGGAGTAATCGGTGGCAAACTCTATGTAGTTGGAGGTCGTGATGTCCCAGCTAGTCCATATGGCATAAACTATAACGAAGTTTATGATCCTGCATCAGATAACTGGGTACCGACAGATCCTCCTTCCACATGGACTACTTCAGGTGCCAACTTTGTTTATACTGATGGCACTGCAAAGTATCAGGGAAACAAGGGTTTAGTAATAAGAGACCCAATGGATGGTAGTCCATCAGTACTTTACTCGGCTGAGACCGTTGCAGGCTTTGGTTCAGTTTACGCTCTCGATTTCGATTGGAACATAACGACGCTTGGTGGCATAGCAGAAGCAGATCTCGGGCCTTATCCTTATGGCGTTGTCCGTTTGACCGATGGACTTTATGGTTATGGCTCAATGCATTTTTATGAGGAGAATGGACCAGTTATGCATTGGTATGACCAAACGGCAGGAACGGTTACACCTTTACAATC
Organism: Bacteroidales bacterium; assembly: GCA_003141415.1. Classification (GTDB taxonomy): domain Bacteria; phylum Bacteroidota; class Bacteroidia; order Bacteroidales; family VadinHA17; genus LD21. Next base: position 12,291 of record PLLX01000276.1, on the reverse strand, counting down.
AAGTACATGGAATGAATGGCATAAGGTGACTATTGTTCGTAATGGTAGCAACAGCAGGGTGGTTTTTGACGGGAATATACATTCTGGTCTTAGTATGCCTACAGATGGAAACGGTTACGTAAGGTTTGGTGCCGTCAGGTCAACTCAGTACCTGGATAATGTCAGAATACGCAAATGGGCAGATCCATTTCCTGTAACAACAGTTGGCAGTATGGCGGGCCTGCAGGGTCAATGGACCGGTGCTGTCAATACTGCCTGGAACAATGGTTCAAACTGGTCAGATGGATCAGTCCCTGATGCCAATGTAAATGTTGTTATACCTTCTGGTGGAAACCAGCCTGTGATCTCCGCAACTGCTTTATGCAATAATATATCAATTAATTCAGGTGCAACTCTCCAGATCGCCAGCACAGGTACTTTAACCATTAGTGGCAACTGGACAAATAACGGCACTTTTACAGCAAACGAGAGTACTGTTGTTTTCAATGGAACTTCGCCGCAGATCGGAGCAGGTGGATTTTTTAATCTTACAATATCGGGTAGTGGCACATTTACAAATGCTGCAGTTATCTCAGGAACATTAGCTGCAGATGGCCAAAGCCTGACAATAAGCAATGGCGGATCCCTTACTATTGGTCCACTGGGCAACGCGACAATTGGTGGACTGACAAATAATGGAACTCTTAACCTGAAATCTGATGCTACCGGGATTGCTTCACTTATTGTCGATACTTACGCAAGAGGAACCGGCGGAATAGAAAATATTGAGTTATATCTGACTGGCGGCGGTAACCAGATAGAGAATAACTGGAAATGGCACTACATTTCATCTCCTGTTACTTCATTGTCAGTAAGTGATGTTATTGGCACAGGTGCAGGTTCCACTAATAACCTGGCAGCTTATTATGAAACCTATGCTACACCCACTAATAAGAATTTGGGATGGTATGGCTATGATGGATGGAACTATCAAAACGCAAATGGAACTCCTTACGGTCCCACTATCCCTGATCCTCTTGAGATTGGCCGGGGGTACAATTATTTCAGTTATGGAGATGCAACAAGAACTTTCGGAGGAACTATCAACACTGGTTTTTATCCAAGAAATCTTTCTTATACCGGAGCCACAAATAATATGGGAACAAAAGGATGGAACCTGATTGGCAATCCATATACGGCAGGTATCAATTGGGATGATGTTTCAAGATCCCCCACTGGCATAGACAATGCAATCTATTTTACAAAAGATAATGGTTTCGCCTCTTATATTAATGGGGTGGGTAATCCGGATGGTACTACAGGTTTTATCCCTCCTATGCAGGGATTCTTTGTCAAGGCAAATCAGCCAAGCCGTAACATAACATTTAATCCTATTAACAGAATACACACTGGTCAAAACAGGTTCAAAGGTGAAGGAGAGATCATCCCGCTTTTAAGATTGAAAATCGAAGGCCTGAATATGTCAGATGAAGCAGTCATAAGATTTAATGAGAAAGCCAAAACAACTTTTGATGAAGAGTTTGACGCTTATAAATTCTCCACAACTGGGACTGCTGTCAGTCTTTGGACTTTCATCGGTCCTGTGAACTACAGCATTAACAGTATTCCATTCCCGGAAATCAAAACTGAAATACCTGTCGGAATGAATGCAATTGAATCAGGCACATTTAAATTAACTGCAACTCAGTTGCAGGGACTCGATAATTATAATATCTACCTCATTGACAAGCTTACTGGTAATACCACTGATCTGAAAATTACCCCGTCAATAAATTTTGCTGCTTCAGACGGTATGGTTACCGATCGGTTTGTTATCAAGGTCATTAATATCTTAACTGGTATTGAAAATCCGGTAATATCGAAAAGTGTCTTTAATATTTATTCTTCAAAAGACTTTGTCAATATCCAAACTCTTTCCGATGAGTGGGATGGTAAATCCGGATCAGTTGACCTGATAGATATGACCGGCAGAACCATCAGAAAGATTGATAATGAAGAATTCTCGAAAAATTCACTGATCCGGATCCCGGTAACCGGATACAGCGGGATATATTTTGTTAAGGTGCAGTCAGGCTTTATGAGATATGTCGGGAAGGTAATGATAATGTAGGCATTAGTCGGAGAGCTGAGGACAAAATATTAAAATAATTGGAAACAAACTGGTTATATTAAAATATAATGAGTAAAATTCATTGACCTGAGTTTTACTCATTTTTTGATTTTCATCAGGAAGCCTATTGGAAAGAGCATTTGAATACGAAAAATTTCAATTACAGAATAGAATATCTGCTGATATGAAAAATCTTATAAAACCAGCAAGTCTGGTATTTTTTATTCTATTGTGCATTTTAAATTCATGTAAGAAAGATGAATTACCTCTCTTAACAACTGCCTCAGTAACAGATATAACGACCACTTCATCTACAAGTGGTGGAAATATAACATCTGATGGAGGGGCGGGAGTTATAGCAAGAGGAGTTTGTTGGAGTGTTACTGAAAATCCTACGATATCAGATTCAAAGACCAAAGATGGTAATGGTATAGGTCAGTTTTTAAGTAGCATTAGCGGATTAAATGGCGGCTCAACCTATCATATAAGAGCCTATGCAACCAATTCAGTGGGTACTGCATATGGTTCTGATATGACTTTTATTACTTTAGGACAATCACCTGTTGCAACAACCCTACCGGTTTGCTGTATTACAACAACTGGAGTGACATTAAATGGTATAGTAAATGCTAATGACTTATCTACTACTGTAGTTTTTGAATACGGTACAACAACAACATATGATAGTTCTGTTGATGCTGTACCAAGTCCTGTTACAGGGAATGACTCAACAAGCGTAAGTGCTAGTATATCAGGGCTTAACTTTGGTACTACATATCATTTTAGGATTAAAGCGGTAAATGCTCTCGGAACAAGTAATGGCATTGATTTTTCATTTACAACTCTAAGCCAGGCGCCAACTGCTTCAACTCTGCCAGCATGCTGCCCGACAGCCAATGGGGCTAAACTGAATGGTATTGTGAATGCCAATTACCTGCCAACAACTGTCTCCTTTGAATATGGCCGTTCACAAGCATATGGTAGTTCCGTAGCTGCTGCACCAAGTCCTGTTGCAGGGAATAACACCACAAGTGTAAGTGCTGTTCTATCAGGACTCAATTCAGGAACTACATATCATTTCAGGATTAAAGCAGAAAATGCTCATGGAACAATCTATGGAAGTGATATGTCGCTTACAACTTTAGTTATTGACAAGGACGGAAATATTTACAATATTGTTACTATTGGATCTCAGGTTTGGATGGCAGAAAACCTGAAAACAACCAAATATAGCAATGGTGAACAGCTACCTAATGAAACCGATCGTATAAAATGGTTAAACCTCAGTACCGGTGCCTATTGCTGGTATAATAACAGTGAAACAATTTATAAAAATGCCTTTGGAGCCTTATATAATTGGTATGCCGTACAGGATTCAAGAAACATTTGCCCCACAGGATGGCATGTTCCTTCAACCGCTGAATGGACTACGCTTACAAGTTATCTGGGAGGGGAAAGTGTATCCGGAGGTAAACTGAAAGAAACCGGCACCACACATTGGCAGAGTCCCAATACCAGTGCAACTAACGAAACCGGTTTTACGGCCCTTCCTGGCGGTTCTCGATTTTATGAAATGAATTCAGGAATAGAGTTGTTCGACGGCTTTGGAAGCTACGGTTACTGGTGGTCAGTTACGGGGTACTCATCTGCATTTGCCTGGTATCGGAGCATATCCTACAATTCTGGCAATGCAGTCACATACGATGAATGGAAGAGTGATGGTTTTTCAGTTCGCTGTTTGAAGGATAATTAATCATTAACAGAAACAACTTGTTTCCAGCAACCGGAAATTGCTCCTGGGACATTTTTTTATAATTTCATAAAGCTTAACCCTGATAGTCAGTTAACTTCATGAATTGTAATAAAAATTGAATCAGAGATAGAAGTAAGTCTTAATAAATTTATATCGGGAGATTCAAATATTTCTAACAAATTGAAAAAACTTTTCTGAACGAAGAGAAGAATTCATAAATATCTCTGCAACCCTGGTTAATCAGATAAAATGGAATTGACTTTTTTTTTTATTTTTTGATTTGTCCTTGAGACAACAAAAATATTACAAAAACTTGTAATAGAGCTCGATAGAAAATATTAATTAACTTTAATTATTGTTATCTTTAAGTAATTAAAATATTGCAAAATGAAACTTTTACTCTTTTTATTTGCAATAATTCCTGTTCTCGTCCTTGGTCAGCAAAACTATACTCTTAGCGGAAAAATCTCTGATGAAGAAACGGGAGAAGATCTGATTGGGGTATCAGTTATGGTAGTTGAACTTGTTAAAGGTACTACAACAAACTCATATGGATTTTATTCACTCTCACTTCCTGAAGGCACATATACAATTCGTTATAGCTACATAGGTTACCAAAAGGTAGAGCAAAAAATAACTTTTAATAAAGATCATGTTATAAATATCGAAATTAAACCGTCCCCTATTGCTCTTAATGAAATTATTGTATCCTCTGAAAGAGATGATAATAAAATCTCTTCTTCAAATTTAGGAATTGAAAAAATAAAGTTGAAGGACATTGAAAGCATACCTGTTCTTTTTGGTGAAAAAGATATTCTGAAAACCATTCAGTTGCTCCCTGGAATAAGTAACTCAGCTGAAGGCAGCACCGGGTTTAATGTCCGAGGCGGATCGATGGGGCAAAACCTGATTCTTCTTGATGAAGCTTCTGTGTACAGTTCATCTCACTTAATGGGATTCTTTTCTGTATTTAATTCTGACGCAATAAAAGACGTAACTGTATATAAGGGAGGGATACCTGCAAAATATGGTGGCAGGGCATCTTCGGTACTTGACATTACCATGAAGGATGGAAACAGCAAGACTCTCAGTGTTTCAGGAGGAATTGGGCTGGTGTCTACCCACTTAACACTTGAGGTTCCTGTTATTAAAGATAAAATGTCATTAATCATCTCAGGCCGACGAACCTATGGAGACATTGTTGCCAGACTTCTTTTTCCTGAAAATGAACCAGTGGATTCAACTTACTATGGTTCGGGTAAAGCCGCGTATCCTTATTTTTGTTTTGAACCAAGGCTTTCAGTGAATTTAATGTTAAGTGAGAAGAGCTCTGTATCTTAAGGTTTCAACCTAATGCAATTAACTAAAATCTTTAACTTTTAGGTTAAATTTTAATTATTTAGGTCCCTACCTCACATTTTGATGAATTGTTGATAACATTGCTTAATAAGACCTCTTTGATTGAGGAACATAGATTTGTTGAGATCAAAGAAGCGAATAAAAGATATGTTGAAAAAGTGAATATTCATAAGCAGGGATTTTCACTATGACAGATGAAATTTTAGATGGGAATAAGTACAGGATGTATTTGTTCCTTTTTTTTGGTACTCAGATCCTTTGTCCACATTAACTACTGAAATATACATATTTTGAAGTTTTTGGATATACTTCATCCATTATCTAACGAGTTATGGATCACTCAATCAGATTTTCTGGATTTTTAATCATTGGTTATTGAGCCTTTGTCAAAATCTCATTTCCGTTAACCAGTTCAAATAATTGCTTCTTAGATTATTTTATTACTCTGGTTTTCTTTGTCTTAGGTACTCTAAATGTATCTTATTACCCATGGTCGCCCCATTTTGTTAATAAATTTCAGCTGCAATTTGACGAACGCAACATTTTTTGTTACTAATCGGTAATGTGCATAATTATTCGTTTAGAATTCTGTGATTAAAATATTTTATCATTGCTCATTTTGCCTGTAATCTGGCGTACGGCGCTTGATTTGGATCCTTTTAAATTTTATTTTTACTATAATAATTACTCGTTATCTGATTGGATTATAAAGAAATTTCTAATAATAGAAGAATGCCCCAAAACAATCGAATCTACCTCTCTTCTCCTCATATGGGAGGCACCGAACAAAACTATATCAAGGAGGCGTTTGATACAAATTGGATTGCCCCTCTTGGGGCTAATGTTGATGCTTTTGAAGCAACCATTGCAAGTTATTGTAATGTAAGACACGCTGCTGCCCTGAGTTCAGGATCAGCTGCAATTCACTTGGCTCTTATCATTCTTGGCGTAAAAACTGGTGATGAGGTTATTGCATCATCGTTTACTTTTGTAGCAACCATAAACCCAATAGTTTACCTTGGGGCGACACCTATTCTGATTGATAGTGAGCCTGAAACTTGGAATATGAGTCCTGAATTACTGGAATATGCTATAAAGGACCGGCTTTTAAAAGGAAAAAAACCAAAAGCCATAATACCGGTTCATTTATATGGTATGCCTGCTGATATGAGTAAGATTATGGAAATAGCTAACCATTATGATATTCCCGTAATTGAGGACGCAGCTGAAGCTCTTGGAAGTCGATATGACAATAAACCGGCTGGTTGCTTCGGGAAAATGGGCGTACTGTCATTTAATGGAAATAAAATCATAACTACCTCAGGTGGCGGGGCTCTTATTTCAAACGACGAAGAATTGATCATTAAAGCAAGATTCCTGGCCACTCAGGCACGCGAGGTTGCCCCTCATTATCAGCACAACCAAATTGGTTATAACTACAGGATGAGCAATGTTTTGGCTGGAATAGGACGAGGGCAAATGGAGGTTATCGAAGAACGGGTAAAAAGAAGAAGAGATAATTATTTCTTTTACCAGAAACATCTGGGAAAATATGATGGTATAAAATTCCGTGACGAACCTAATGAATTATACTTTTCAAATCATTGGCTTACAAAAATTCTGATAGATCCATCAAAAACCGGCATAAACAGGGAAGATATGCAGGAGGAATTGGAGAAGGAAAATATTGAAACCAGACCTTTGTGGAAGCCAATGCACCTGCAACCGATTTTTTCATACTGTCCTGCCTATTTAAATGGTGTTTCCCAGGAACTTTTTGCCAATGGACTATGTCTTCCTTCGGGTTCAAATATGTCAGATAGTGACCGAATGAGGATTTTAGATGCTTTAAAAGTTATACTAGAAATAAGTTCCAGAAGAGTCATAAACTCTTTAAAAGTTCTTCGTGCTATTAATGCTCTTAATGAATTAAATGAAATTAATGCTGTAAAGCATATAAATGACTTAAATGACCAAAAGGATATAAATGCCATAAATGCCATAAATGCCATAAATGCTAAAAATAAGATAGCTGCTAAAAATGCTAAAAAATCTAAAAATGCTATAAAATCTAAAAATGCTATAATTACTTGATTGTTGGTGTCTTTGCAATTGTAACTTCTTATAAAACATTAGTTGACGGTCTTAAGTTTTTGATGAGCTAATGATATTTTTGTTTAACCGGACCTCTTTAATTGAGGAACCAAGCATTGCCATTGATCAAATAATCAGGATTATCCCAATTTATGATTATCAGAAGCTTATGTAACTTGACATTCATATTTGAATTGTATGTTTTTATATATTATAAAATTTATTTAGAGACCTGAACTTATGTTTGAAAACTATCCAAAGTGGCGGGAAATAGTTAGACTTAAAGCTATAGAAATGTTTCGGAAATATTCCCTGCCCAGTTGGATAGTGTCTGGACTTGACAACACCGCAGTATTTCTGACTTTTCTTTTCGCGTATGCTCTTCGTTATAACTTCGAACTTGAGAAATTTGACCCAATCCTTGTTGTAAACCATGCATTCATAGCCCTTGCAATATATGCTATTTTTGGACTTATATTTCGTTCTTATTCAGGGCTTATTCGCCATACAACTATCATAGATATTTTTAATGTTTTTATTGCCACCAGTACTGCATTTATTTCTCTTATTGGTATCACACTCCTAAATAGAAGGATACGAGGAAATGAAATTCTAAACATTCCGATTTCAATTACTATTATCCATTATGTTACTATTACGTTGTTGCTATTCTTTGTGCGCATTATGATAAAAATTGGATTTCAACTGATAAGCACATCTGGATCAAAGAAGAATGTCTTGATTTTTGGCGCAGGCGATATGGGAGTTATCGTTAAGCGGCTTATTAATAGCGATATACAAAGTAATTATCAGATTTCAGGTTTTCTTGATTACCAGAAGAAATTGCAGGGTAAAAAGTTGAACGGTATATATGTATATAATCCTGATATACTTAATTCTGCATTTATTCATAAACATAAAATTGTTACACTTATTCTTGCAACTGAAAATATATCATCAAATAAAAAAAGCGAAATTATCCAAACAGCTATGAACTTAGGTGTTGAAATACTTGAAACACCCGCTGTTGACAAGTGGTTGAATGGACAGTTGAAGATGGCCCAGATTCAAAAGGTAAAAATAAAGGATCTGTTAGGAAGAGATTCTATTAAACTCGATATGGAGTTGATTGGGAAAGGATTAAACAAAAAGATAGTGCTGGTAACGGGAGCTGCCGGATCAATTGGTTCCGAAATTGTTCGCCAGCTCGCAAGATTTGATGTTAAGAAAACTATCTTGGTAGATCAGGCGGAAACCCCGATGTTTCATCTTCAGAATGAACTTAATGAGACCATGAGCCATTCCAAGTTTAAGCTGATTTTAGCAGATGTTACAAACTATGAAAAAATGGATTTTATATTTCAGGAGTTTCACCCTGATATTGTTTTTCATGCTGCAGCCTATAAACATGTACCACTTATGGAGGAAAATCCACATGAAGCATTTCGTGTAAACATTGGAGGTACAAAAATTATCACTGAACTGTCGTGCAAATACAATATAAAAAAATTTGTTATGATCTCCACAGACAAATCGGTAAAACCTACCAGCGTGATGGGAGCATCAAAGAGAATTTGTGAAATGATTGTACAGTGGAGGTCACAGCAGGAAGGCATAAAAACCCAATTTGTTATTACCCGATTTGGGAATGTTCTTGGTTCAAATGGTTCCGTTATTCCATTGTTCAGTAAGCAGATTGAGGATGGTGGCCCGATAACAGTTACTCATCATGAAATGACAAGGTATTTCATGACTATTCCTGAAGCATGTGAGCTGGTATTAGAAGCAGGATTTATGGGAAAGGGTGGTGAAATATTCATTTTTGATATGGGCAAACCTGTAAAGATCATCGATCTGGCTAATCAAATGATACAACTTTCAGGTCTGGTACCGGAGAAAGATATTAAGATTGTATATACTGGTCTTCGACCAGGTGAAAAACTTAACGAAGAATTGCTTTCTGATAATGAGAATACACTCCCAACATATCATCCAAAGATAAAGATAGCCAAGATTGAAAAGGTTGATAATACAGGTATATTAATAAAGATTGATGATCTTTTAAAGAAATTATACGGCATGTCTAAAGAGCAAGTGGTTGAAGAATTTTCTGAAATGGTGTCGGAGTACAAAAGCAGTAATGGCAAATATAATGAGAAGTTGGTCAAAAAGGAGCCTGCTTGATTTTTTCTTGTCCGCTAATCTTTTTTTACAACTTGCAAATGCTGCTCACTGGCTGCCATTCTAATAGAGCCATGGTTTTTTTGTTGAAAAGATCTAGGGATGTTCATAAATGATGAAAACTACTGAAAAATTGGTCAATTAATTACTCCCCATTCTTCGATCAAGGGTTTTCAAATATAAATTTTTCTTTTTTAATGAGTATCGTGAATTATGCATATAAATTCATTGATATTCTCTCTCCTCCCTTGTGACCCTAAAAAGACCTTGTCATTCCGAGCGGTAGCGAGGAATCTCTCTATCTCATAGCTGAATAACCTCATTCCTTTCATTTCGAACGCCAGCGAAGAACCGAGTCCCGATTTATCGGGGCGAGCCCGACCCTAAACTTTAAACTCTCATCCCACAATCCGGCTTCACGCCCAACGCGAAACTCGAAACGTTATATAAAATATAAAAAGCCAAAACATTTCGCTAATTTTGTGAAAAAGAGAAATAACATGAATACACTAGAACTTAAAAAAAACTTTCACATTCTCATCGACAGCATTGATAATGAGAATCTTCTGATTAGCTTCTACGATCTTATTAAAAAAAGATCTTCGACCAAAGAGGGCCAATTGTGGTGTAGGCTGACAAAAGCAGAACAAGAAGAGCTTTTAATGGCGCTTGAGGAAAGTGATAATCCTGAGAATCTGATAAGTCATGACGAAATGGTAACAAAACATAAGAAATGGCTTTAGAAATTCAATGGTCGAAGCGAGCGGATAAGAAGTTTGATAAAATTCTTGAATATTTATTGGTTGAATGGAGTGAATGAGTTACCAAATCTTTTATCAGAAAAGTTTATGATTTAATAGACACTCTTGCGGAATATCCTGAAATTGGAGCAATTGAAAATAAAGAAAAAGGAATAAGAGGCTTTACGGTTGTTAAACAAATAAACATATTTTACAAAGTTAGTGGTAATAAAATAATTTTTTTAGACTTCTTCCATAATCGACAAGCTACTGAAAAAAAGAGATTTTAATCGACCTGCATTCCATACTGGTTTTATGAGAAAATAATACTTTTTCCATTCTCCTTTAGATACTATTGACTATTCTTCAATCAGGAGTTTTCAAATTTATGTTTTTCTTTTTAGTGAGTATCGTGAATCATGCATATAAATTCATTGATCTTGGCTTCGCCGAGCTCCGTTTCGCTATGGTTCTTCGTTTACCCCGGCCCCAAGGGGAGCGAGGAACCGAACACGTGTGCGTGCGAGCTCACCGAAGGTAATCTCCTTCTTCGGTCACATTGCAGGTTATTCTGACCCTGTTTGATAAGTTATAAAACCGATACCTCACAAATCCTGTACATTATGGAAACAGTCCAATAGATCTATTCATCAACTAATGATTTCCGTTCATCCCTGAATAGACATTTTTAGTAAAATATAAGATCATTACTTAAGCTTTTTCTTTTTATTCTTATAAATTAGCACCGTCAAATATTTGCCTAACCAATCCAGAATAAAAATGATCTCAAAAAGTAACCCGTTATTTGTTAGTTTTCGAAAGAAAATTATTTTTTTTGCTTTTACTATCACCCTTGGACTTTTATCATCATGCGTAACACATCGTGATCTGGCATACCTTAAGGACAAGAATGAGAATATTAAAGCCTTTAAAGAAGTTGAATTGGCTGATTACAGGTTGAAACCTAACGATGAACTGTATATTCAAATCAGCAGTCTTGACGAAGCCGCTGCCAGCGTATTTTCCAAAGGCGGACAAGATCCTAATATTGTATACGCTACACCCTATGGAGCATCATTGATGTCATACCAAATTGACAAAGAAGGGTATCTCTACCTTCCCTTAATTGGTAAAATACTTGTGAAGGATAAAACAATTTCAGAAGTCAACGTTATATTGAAGGACTCACTAAGTCACATCTTAAATCAACCACTGGTCTCAGTGAAATTAGTGAACCGTTATGTTTCAGTTTTAGGAGAAGTCAAAAATCCGGGACATTTCTCATATTCTCAGGACAAATTTAATATTTACGATGCAATAGGTTTAGCCGGCGATATTACCGATTATGGTAATCGCACCAAAGTAATGTTGATCCGGAACGAAAATGGAGAAAATATTCGGATAAATGTGAACCTGAACAAATCAGAGATCCTTTCTTCTGATTACTTTTACCTGAGACCAAACGATATCGTATATGTAGTTCCACTCAGGAAAAAATTCTGGGGTTTCAACCAGTTCCCTTTTAGCCTTATATTATCTGCGATAACCACCGGACTATTGATTTATACTATTGTTAAGTAGAGTTAACTATTTTGTAATTAATTGAAAATTATGTCGCTATCTCAAAACATTAATCTTCAGGAAGAAAACGATCTTAAGAAACTCTCAGAGCTGATATCGAGGAATTACAAGTTATTTATTGCCGGTATAATAATTGTATTAGGGTTGGCATATTTGGTAAACCGCTTTTCAATTCCGGTATATAAAATTTCTTCTTCTGTTCTGATTAAAGAAGATTCAAAACAATCAGGGGACAAAGATGTTAATGATTACCTGAATAGTAGTTTATTAAGAATAAACCAGAACTTTCAGAATGAACTGTGGATGTTAAAATCATCCCCTGTCATCGAGCAAACCATAATAAATCTCGATTTATCAGTGAGTTACTACCGTAAGAAGGGTTTTCAATATTTTGATGCTTATAAAAATGCGCCTTTCCATATAGTATTTCAGCAAGATCACGTTCAGCCGATAAATGTCAGGTTCTACATCTC